>LZRT01000062.1 GCA_002159075.1 Bacillus thermozeamaize | reverse complement strand
TCAGATTCCACCTCGCGATGGACACCCTTGCTCTCGGCTAACGGTAGGCGCTCGCCAGCCCCCGCTCGGGACTTTCACCCTATAGACCACACCCATGCCGGGCGCACCACAAAAAAACCGCCCCTGACAGGAGCGGTTTTAAGCTTCGTTATTGACAGTGGCCTGATAGACGCGCAATATCGTTTCGGCCTCCGACTGGGAAACCTCCGCCAAGGGCAGGCGAACCGGCCCTGCCTTGATCCCCAAATGATTCAGAAGAAACTTCAGTGGCGCAGGACTGTTTGTGATAAACAGCACTTCAAACAGCTCCAACAGATGTTGGTGAAGCCGTGCCGCTTCCGAAACTCTGCCTGCCGCAAAATGGTCGATCATCTGTTGCATCTGCCTGCCCACGACATGGCTTGCCACGCTGACCACTCCTTTGCCGCCGATGGAAAGGACAGGCAAGGTCAATTTGTCATCTCCGCTGTACAACGCGATATCGCCATGCGTCACCGCGATCATCCGCGTCATTTGCGTCAGATCGCCGCTGGCTTCCTTAATTGCCACGATATTGTCGATTTCTGCCAGGCGTTTCAGCGTCTCAGGCGTCAGGTTGACGGCAGTGCGGCCGGGAATATTGTACAACATGATCGGCAGATCCACCTTGCCGGCGATCGCCTTGAAATGTTGATACAGCCCTTCCTGTGACGGCCGGTTGTAATAGGGCAGAACCAGCATCAGTGCATGCACGCCACACTTTTGGGCTTCCCGGCTGAGCCAGATCGTCTTTTCCGTGTTGTTTCCCCCAACGCCTGCAATCACCTGGCCCCGTCCACGCATCTTTTGAACGGCAAAGCGAAACAACTCCAGTTTTTCTTCATCCGTCAATGTGGGAGATTCTCCTGTGGTGCCCGCCACCACAAGATCATCCGTCCCATGGTTGACCAAGTGATCGATGAGTGCTCCGCAAGCCTCCCAATCTACCTGCCCTCGCTCGTCAAAAGGTGTGATCATCGCTGTGATGACTCGGCCAAACTTCATCTTCTCTTCTCCTCCTTGGCGTTTGCGTCCAGCCCGAACTTCCGGTGCAGCGCCCGAACCGCACGGATCATGTCCTTTTCCTTCACCAAGATCCAAATGGTCGCATGGGAATCGGCGGATTGGAGAATTTGTATCCCTTCTGATGTGAGCGCTTCAACAATCGCCGCCATCACACCAGGCCGTCCCGCCATGCCGGCGCCGACCGCTGACACTTTGGCGCAATGAGAGGTCACATCCAAATCATAACCCATTTGGCGTATCAGATCGACGGCCTCCTGAGCTTGCCGATCAGAAACCGTATAGGCGATCTGATTCGGGCTCACATTGATGAAATCAACGCTAATCCGATGTTCTGCCATGGCTTGGAAGACCTTTAATTGCAGATCGTATTGTTGCTGGTACGAATAACGGTCTGCATTCACTTTGATTTGGGTCAATGCCGGAACATGGGCAATCCCCATAACGGGCTGATCGCGAATCGCCCGGGGAGCATTGGCAGGAAGATGGGAGATCAGGGTCCCCGGATGGTCCGAGCCGTTGGCCTTGACACGAACGGGCAATCCTGCCTGCCTCGCAATCTCCACCGCCCGCGGATGGATCACCTTGGCTCCCTGGTAGGCCAGATTGGCCATTTCCGCATAGGTCACGTGATCCAACAGTCGGGCTTCAGCGACGAGTCTCGGATCGGCTGTCATGATTCCTTCCACATCGGTGTAAATATCCACCCATTCCGCATGCAAGGCAGCGCCAAGCGCAACAGCGGAGGTGTCACTGCCGCCCCTGCCCAATGTGGTGATCTCGCCATCCAAACTCCTTCCCTGGAAACCGGGAACAATCACCAGCTTTCCTTCTTCGAGCGCATGGAGAACCCGGGCCGGTTCGACGCGGATGATCTGCGCGTCTCCAAACTGCTGATCGGTATAGATGCCGGCTTGCCCGCCTGTCAAAACAGTGACCTGATGTCCGCGGGAGGTCAACAGGGAGGCCATGACAGCAGCCGAAATGATTTCCCCGCATGACAAGAGCAAATCCTTCTCCCGGGCCCCCAGATTTCTGCCGTTTTCATCAACCAGCGCCAGCAGTGAGTCCGTCGCATAGGGATCACCTTTTCGCCCCATCGCCGAGACGACAACCACCACGCTGTACCCCTGCGCCAGTTGAAACTCGACATGCTGAACGGCTTTCAACCGCTGGCCCTGGGTAGAGAGGGATGAGCCGCCAAACTTTTTGACAACAATTTTCATTGAAATACTCCCATCGAGATACTCCCATCCGTCTTTCCTGCCGTCAACGGTGCCATCGGCACTTTACCGGCATTTGCAGCATCTGTCAGGATGAACGATGGTTCGCAAAAAGTTGTTCCGCAATTTGTACCGCATTCCAAGCCGCGCCTTTTAACAGGTTGTCTGAGACGATCCACAAATTGAGGCCGCGCGGATGGTAAAGGTCTTTGCGTATCCGTCCGACAAACACTTCTTTTCTCCCGCTGGCCATAACCGCCATCGGATAAGCTTGGTTCTCCGGTTCATCCACAACCACGACGCCTGAAGCCTGTGAAAGGAGCTGCCGGACCTCCTCGATTGTAAAATCGGCCCCCAATTCCACATATACCGACTCCGAATGGCCGTTGAACACCGGAACCCGGACACATGTGGCCGTCACCGCCAAATCGGGCGCATGGAAAATCTTCTGCGTCTCCCGAACCATCTTCATTTCTTCCATCGTAAACCCGTTGTCCTGAAACACGTCAATCTGCGGAATCGCGTTAAAGGCGATCTGGTGATGCCTGGCCAGGGACTTCACCGGCAAAACGCGCGGTTCGACGGCCTCGCCCTTCAACACCTGTGCGCTCTGCTCGTGAAGCTCGTTGATCGCCTGTTGTCCAGCCCCGGAGACTGCCTGATACGTGGAAACGATGATTTTTTCAATCCCATAACGGTCATACAGGGGCTTCAGGGCAGTTACCATTTGAATGGTGGAACAGTTCGGATTGGCGATGATTCCTTTGTGTTGGTATGTGTCGGCCATGTTCACCTCGGGGACGACCAGAGGAACCTCTTCTTCCATCCGAAACGCGCTCGTGTTGTCAATGACGACTGCCCCTCGCTTTACAGCTTCTGGCACCAACACCTTGCTTACAGAACCACCCGCACTGAAAAAGGCAATATCCACACCCTCAAACTGTTCGGGAACAGCCTCCCGGACCTCAATCTCCTGGCCGCGGAAAGCACGTCTTTGTCCAACACTGCGCTTTGAAGCCAGGAGCCTTAATTCCGATACTTGAAGCGGGCTGTCCTCCAACAACTCCACGATTTTGGTTCCTACTGCGCCGGTTGCGCCCACAACTGCGACTCGATATTGACGCATGCTGCTGCTCCTTTCTACGTATCACGAAAACGTTCAATCAACATGGGTTGCAATTGTCTGCCATCCAAGGCTGCTTCACAAGTGGCCTTGATCAAGTCCATCCTGGCAACAAGGGAGGTGGGTTTTTGCTCCGGGGAATCCTGCCCAAACGGGACGAAGTAGATGTGTTTGGCCGTGAGGAGTTTAGCCAGATTATGTGCGTTCAGGCCAAGCGCGTCATTGGTCGAAATGGCGACGACCACGGGCCGGCGGTTGCGAAGCGTGGCCTTCGCGGCCATCAACACAGGACTATCCGTGATCGCATTGGCCAATTTGCTCAACGTGTTGCCGGTGCACGGGGCAATAACCATCACATCCAATGTCTTGCCCGGACCTAACGGCTCTGCTTCCACCACATTGGTAATCAACTCATTTCCTGTGATTTGACGCAGGCGATTCAGCCAGTCTTCCGCCCGGCCAAACTTGGTATCTGTCGTCTGCATCGAATAGGATACGATCGGAACGACAGAAACCCCCTCTTGAACCAAACGTTCTATCTGTGGAAACACCTCATTGTACGTGCAATGGGAAGCTGACAAACCGATGCCGACGGTCTTCCCCGTCAATTCCATCTGCTCAATCCTCCTGTTTTCCCGTCTGTTCGACCACCAGCCGTATCAATGTCCTGGCGATAATCCGGCCGGCCGTCTTTGGCGCAACGATTCCGGGCAAACTAGGAGCCAGTAGAGCTTTTAACCCTCTCTTTTCAGCAAAGCGAAAATCGGTCCCTCCTGGAGCAGAGGCAAGGTCGATGATCACAGCTCCCGAGGGGAAATTGGCCAGTACAGATGGGGTCAGAATCAATTGCGGAACCGTATTGAATACCAGCTCAAAGCCTGGTGCCAATTCTTTGAGATGTTCGGTGTAAAAAGGATCAAGTCCCTGTTCAAAGGCACGCGCAAAATGATCTGGGCGATGCACCCCCACCCTGACGGCCGCGCCGATCCCTTTCAACACTCGTGCCAAGGTCATCCCTGTACGTCCAAACCCCAACACGGCTGTTTTCGCTCCATGAATCGTAAAATCTGTATTTTGCATCGCCATCATCAAGGCGCCTTCAGCCGTCGGAATGGAGTTGTAGATGGCCACTTCATCCCGATTCAACAACTCTTCCAAAGGCACCGAATATTTTTCGCACAATTGGCGTAAATAAGGCTTCGCAATTCCTGTGTATATTTTTGCCTTTTTGGAAAGTGCTTGCATGTGCGCATCTGTAATGACCAATGTCCGGTGCGTAAAGATGCTCTCCACCCTGCCCTGTTCATCACAGCTGACGATGGGCAAAACAACCGCATCCACCGAATTCAAGGTCTCAGGGAGAAAAGGTTGCTTATGGGCACCGGGAAATTCGCTTTGCAAATTTTCAAAACCGATTAACGTGATGGTAGCATCCAGCTCTGTGCATGCTTGTATCACTTCGAGTTGACGGGCATCACCGCCAATAAAGGCGATATGAACTCCTGTCAGCATCAGGCTACCCCTTTCAAACCATTCTACTAGAATTCTAGAAAAATGCAAAGCGACTTCTCCGTTCCCCGGGAATCGTTGTGCTAACTTAACCTATTCATCTACTTGGGTGAAGGTGCATCTGTTCACCGTTTCAAGATCATCCGCTTGATGTTTGGTTTGAGTATGGATTTCAAAGAGAATCATATCGGGTCCGATTTTTTTGATTGCTTTCCACGGTATATGCCATTCCTCCGCTTTCTTCCTTTGAAAAAAAGGAATAGGGCCGCGATTGCTGATCACAAAGGAATCAATTTCGCCCGTCTCCGGGTCAAAGTACATTTCCATACCGCTCATCGATCCGATCCGTTTGCCCTGATCGATGGCCACCAGGTCCTTGTTCAACAATTGGCTTAAACGCATCGCAAACCCTCCCAAAAGTAAGACAGGTTTCTTCTCATTTCTTAGCTATTCCGGCACGGCCTGTACTATTCCTATTGTTCTTCTTTTACGAGTAATGCACCAGTTGCATACATCCTACATATGATCCATTAGCCTATTCCAATTGAAAGGAGAAACGATATGTGGACTCAACCCCATCTACCGGGACATTTTGCCGGGGATTCAAGCCTATCGATGCTTTACCCGCCAGAACAATTTGCTGACTTGCCAGAACCGCTCTCAGAAAAAATGTTTATTGAACGATCCCTTGCAGAAAATCGGTTTTGGCTTCGCATCATGAAAGAACATGCACTGTTTCTCGGTGAAGGAATGGATCGCAATGATAAAAATTTGATCCAACAAACCAACCGCTTTTATCACTATTTTGAGCAGCAAGAAAAACGGGCACATCAAACCCCGCCATCTGTCGGGGCTGTAAGAAAATTGAATGAGGACAGCATTCAACTTGTATATGGGTTCAGAAATTTCAAAAGAAACCTTTTGATACTTATTATCAACTGCAAGATTCGTGGATTCAATTTTCCACTATTGGTTGATCATATCGCGCGTGAAGCCGAATATTTTATGAACACCCTCCACAAATTCAATCTAGGAATTCTGGAACCCATCCAAGATGCAATTATTCATGAAAACGTGTTCTGGCTTCGTGTCATGATGGAACATTCTCGATTCATTTCCGCATTGTTGGACCCGTCTGAAAGAAATCTGATCGCGACTGCACGAAAGTTTGGTGATGACTTCGAGATCCTCCTCAACCAGGCGCGAGATGTTGAATCCATGTTGTATCATAAAAAATCAACCTATCCTATCATCAGAAAAATGAACCAAGATAGTAAAAATGCAACCGAGGAATTAAGAGATTTCAAGAAAGCTGGACTTGAACTGATAAAAACCTGTCAAATACGAAATGTGATTAACCCGCTGCTGGCAGACCACGTGGTACGTGAGGCCGAACATTTCCTCTTCATGATTCACATATTAGAAAAGCGATTGAAAGACAAACAAGAAAGAAATCTGTCTTAAAGGTTTATGACTTAACCATCGTTTTTTGCCTTTCATGTTTTCTTATTTTTCGGCCACATAATGAAGTTGCACAAGTTGTCCATAACATGTGGTTTCATTTAATTTCAATTGCAATATATCCGTCCACAATCGATGGATTGACTATTAAAATTAAAATGAACATTAAGAAAGTAATAGGTTTATAGTCGCGATACTTGTGTTCGGGCGAGATAATCATGAACTCCCTTCACTCCTCCATTCAGAAACAAGACAAGGATATATAGGAACATGATTAGATTCGGTATATATATTAAAAACACATTTCCAGGTTTCTCTATACTCCACCATGGATCCGGAACAAGTATCATCAGATGCGTCAATTCCCAAGGCAACAGCTTTATACATGTTCTTAATAGTGCTTGTTTGAAATGGATGGCTGTTCCTTCTTCATTCTTGACCTTCAGTCTCAATAAACGCTTTCCGATCGTTTTCTGTGAAAAGCGCTCGAACAATATAAAATACAGCCATGTCGGCAAAGACATCGTCAACAGGACCCAGATTTCGATTTCATATCCTCTGTCCAAATACTTAAAAGGAATGCCTGAGGTAATGAAATAAATCAACAGCTGAAAAGCAATAAGGATAGAAGCTACAAGCATAAAATCTATCCAATACGCAGCCAGCCTTTTCAGGGATAACCCCACGAACCCACCTCCTCGCAAGCTACAGTGCCGCTGGTTTCGATTCTTCGTTGCGGGTTTCCGGAAACCGGAGCAGCGGCAGAATGACAACTGCCCCGACGATCAACAATACGGCAGCCAATTCATAGACTACGACGAGCGACCACACTTTTTTCAGCAATCCTGCAAGACTCATGGTAACGACCATCGCGCCGATAAACAGCGGATTTAAAATGCCGTTGACACGGCCGACGAACGACGTTGCCGCATGTGTCAAAATAAGTGCATTGATACCGATATGAATGGCAGGTATCGCCAATCCGGAAATGAACTGGCCCGCCAATGTCAGCCAGAGCTGGGTGGACAAACCGACAATCAGTACTCCGGCCGCGCTCAGAAGGCAGCCAACCAGCAACAGGAATTGGGGGGACGCTTTCTTGGAAAGGACCATCGTTAATCCACCCCCGAGGATCATCGCCATGCCGTTGGCGGCTATGAGCCACTGCAGCATTTCTTTGTCCATCCCAAGCCGCTCGGTGACAATAAAAATGCCCAGCGGATGGATCATGCCGATCGCAAATCCGACGATCAAAAAGCAAGCGCCGAGCGTCACGAACACTTTATGCCCCATCACATAGCGGAATCCTTGGACGATGTCTTCGCGCAAGGCCTGTGGCTTTTTGGTCGCCTCTTCCGCTTTGTCCGGCGGAAGGAACATCAGCACACCGGCCGACAGCAAAAAAGCAACTCCCATGATGGCGATGGCAATCTGAATGCCATACGTCTGATAAACAAACGTCCCCATAACCGGACCGAGGATCATAAACACGGCAAACATCGTCTGGTAAATGGACATGCCCAACGGAATCAGCTCGGCCGGCACATGCATCTTAAACAGCTTCATCCCGGACGGTTGGGAGAACTGCGACAAAATCGACGAAACGAGCATGGCCAAAAAGACCGCTTTCCAAGAGGCCAACACGAGCGCGGCAAGCACTGCAAAGACGGAAACAGCGCTCAACAGATCGCATCCGATCATCGTCCGCTTCGGTCGCCACCGGTCGGCAAATGTTCCGCCAATAAATGAAAAAAGGAAGATCGGCGCGAATTCCGCGACCGATATCATCGAAACGGCGAACGGGTCTTCGCCAGTCATTTCCATCACATAAAGCAAAACCGCAAAATTGCGCACCCATATGCCGATTTGCAATAACAGAGCAGACAACAAGATCACCTGCACGAAGCGGTTGCGGAACAATCCGGTGTTGGATACCTTTGCTGCGGACACGTTTGATCATTTCCCCTTTTTGCTCTGACTTCGCACTTTCTCTAGGATAATGCATCAGGAACCGCCCCGTCTACTGAAATGGGAGCGCGAAAAGATGCCTCATGCGCTGCCGTACTCGACAAAAAAACAGCCTGACAAACGGTTTGTCAGGGTATCTTGCTTAGCGGCGGTTGCGCGATTGATTTTGGACATAAAGGGTGATCAATTCATCCAGACGCTGGCTGAGCTTGAGAATCTGGGGATCGGAAAATGCGGAAGGGTCTTGGTCAACTTGCTTGTACAGCCGGATCCGAAGGCGTTCGATTTCTTGCAGCAATTGTTTGCCCGACAACGGTTCTTGTGTAGGTTGATGATTATCGCTCATGCACGCCATCCTCAAACTCCTGAATGTCCAAAGCCACCGCTTCCGCGTTCCGTCGTCGCCAATTCTTCGACCACCCGCCAGCTGGCATCTGTTACCTGTTGAATGACCATTTGGGCAATCCTGTCCCCACGCCTGATGACAACCGGTTCCTGCCCGAGATTGATGAGAATCACGCCGATTTCACCCCGATAATCCGCATCAATGGTCCCGGGCGCATTCAAAACGGTCAACCCGTGCCGAAGAGCAAGGCCGCTTCGCGGGCGGATTTGCGCCTCATATCCTTTGGGCAACTCGATTTTCAATCCCGTCGGTATCAGGGTACGCTGTCCAGGCATCAGCGTCACTGGTTCTTGGACAGCGGCGTGAAGATCATATCCGCTGGCTTCAGCAGACATTTTTGTTGGAAGCGGCAAATCTTCGCTGCCAGGAAGACGTTGAACCCGTATCTCGATCAAGTAATGTCCCCTCCATTGTTGTTCTGCTAGACGTGAGCGCCTCGAGGCAACTCATGAGGCTTTTCGGCTGTTCTTACGTTCCTAAAGCCCGCCTCAACTTTGCCAATTGTTCATCTTCGCCGACAGTCGCTACGGCAGGCGGGTCGCAAAAAATGGCCTGTGCCACCTCATGTACTTCCTCAAGGGTGACGCGGTTGAGTTGCGCCAGCAGTTCATCCAATGACCAGTGTTTCCCCAAAAGCAATTCATTTCTCCCCAGACGGCTCATCCGGCTATTGGTGCTTTCGAGGCTGAGCATCAGGCTGCCCTTTATCTGCTCGCGCGCTTTTCTCAACTCCTCTTCCGTGATTCCGTTGCTGCGTATCTGCTGGATGATGTCTAATGTCAATTTGAGCACCGTCTCGACGTGTTCTGGCGCCGTCCCGGTGTAAATGGCAAAAATTCCTTCCTGTTTAAAAGAGGAATGATAGGAGTAAACAGAATAAGCGAGGCCGCAATCTTCGCGGATCTGTTGAAACAACCGCGAACTCATGCTTCCTCCGAGAATGTTGTTTAGGGCAACGAGCGAATAGAGGCGCTCATCCTTAAATGACAATCCGGGAAAACCAAGGCAAAGATGAACCTGCTCCGTTTCCTTCGGGTAAAAGATCGACCTGTGGTGAAAGTCTGCTTTCTGATCGGGCAGCGTATGTATCGTTGAGGTGAATTGGGAAAAAGCTTGTTCCACCAGCTCAAGGGCGTCAGGCCGCACATGGCCGGCAATCGCAATCACCGTGTTGTCCGGCGTATAGGCTTGACGCATGTACTGCAGGAGGTCATCCCTCGTCAGTCCCCCCAAAGCCTCTTTGGTTCCGGCCACTGAAGCGCCGAGCGGGTGTTCCGCAAAGGCCGCCTTCGCCAGAAGTTCATGGACCAACTCATCCGGGGTATCTTCGTACATTTTAATCTCTTCGAGAATGACCTTTTTTTCTTTCTCAAGTTCTTGCGGTTCAAAGAGTGAATGAAAATACATGTCCGCAAGCAGTTCAAGCGCATACGGAAAATGTTCGTCCAGCACCTTGGCGTAATAACAGGTATATTCTTTCGAGGTAAAGGCGTTGACCTGCCCGCCGATACTGTCAAATTTTTCCGCAAGCTGCCGCGCCGTATGGTGCTTTGTGCCTTTAAACAACATATGTTCAATCAAATGAGAAATGCCATTAATTTCGATCGACTCGTAACGGGAACCAGCACCTACCCATACACCAATGGAGACGGATCGGACTGAGGCCAGCTCCTCAATCACCACCCGCAGGCCATTTTTCAGGACATGCCGATAAATCATCAGGCATCCTCCCATTCTTCGATAAACACGGCGAATCCACGGTATCACTATATCAGAATTCCGGCAGTCTCACAACATCCACCCGTGCTGGAGACAAAACGTCTGAAACAGTACCGAGCAAGAGTTTTTTGGACCGAATCTGGCGGATCATCGGCTTGAGCGCCTGCACCGTCGGTGAGGTAGGATGCATCAGGATAAGATTTCCATTGGAAACCTCAGGAACAATCCGTTTTAATATGAGTTCCGGTGCAGGTTTCTTCCAATCCACGGTATCCAGGGTCCAGAGGATGGTCAGCATCCCTTGCCGATGGGCCACTTCAACCACTTGTTGATTGAAATCTCCGGAAGGAGGCGCAAAATATCGCGGCTTGTTTCCAATCACCTGTTCAATGACCTGATTGGTCTGACTGATTTGCCGCTCCATCTCTGATTCGTTTAATTTGCTCATCGCTGGATGCGAATAGGCATGATTTCCGATTTCATGGCCCTGTTGGTCAATCGCCTTTACCCATTCCGGATTTTTCTTTGCCCAGGATCCATCCAGAAAAAAGGTGGCTTTCACCTGTTCTTCCCGCAGAATCTCCAGCATTGCCGGAAGGTGTTCCTCCCCCCAGGCGACATTGATCATCAGGCCAACCATGGGCTTCTGCGGATTTCCCCGATAAATCGGTGCAGGCGGCAATTGCTTCAGATCAATTTGCGGCGGCAACTCTTGATAAATGAGCTGAATCGGCTGACTTGATCGGCTCTTGGCCAGTTGATAAGTGACTTCGCGATCCACCACAAGACCATTGTACCCTGGGATCGCTTTCCAAACCGGATCGATGCGCGCATTTTCCGCCGGCTGATCCACCCGCTCCGCCAGCGATTGAATCTGCACCCATAACGGGTCGTTTTTCCACTCGGCATGGTTGTGTTCCCCGGACAGAGCGGTTGCTTTCATCGACTGCAAATAGACATGAACCGGCTTCAGAAAAGGAATGACAAAAAGGAGCAGCAATCCCGCAAATAAAAAGGCTGCCCACAACGATCGGTTCATCCTCACCGTGCACCCTCCCGTTCATCTCCATCCTATGCGGCGATGAGACGGGCTATGTCGCAAAAATAAAAAAAGAGACAGAACAGCTCTGACTCTTTTTTCCCCGAGTGTTGGGACGCACTCAGGCTTTTTGCGGCTTTTCCTTCTTCAGGAGAGCCTTGCGGGAGAGGTTTATCCGGCCTTGGCTGTCAATTTCCGTCACCTTGACCAAAATCGTGTCACCAATATGTACCACGCTCTCCACCTTGTCCACCCGCTCATTGGCCAGCTGGGAGATGTGGACCAGACCTTCTTTTCCGGGAAGGATTTCGACGAACGCGCCAAATTTTTCGATGCGTTTCACCTTTCCTTGATAGACATCCCCTACGACCACATCCCGGACAATATCTTCGATTTTCTTCTTCGCTTTTTCATTCATTTCTTCATCCGGCGATGCGATGTAGATGCGCCCGTCTTGTTCGATGTCGATTTTAACCCCGGTTTCGCTGATGATTTGGTTGATCACGCGCCCGCTCGGTCCAATCACGTCCCTGATCTTATCAGGATGGATCTGCAAGGTGATGATTTTGGGTGCATATCGGGACAATTGTTTGCGCGGCTCGGAAATCACTTCAAGCATCTTATCCAAAATATAGAGCCGTCCGCGTCGCGCCTGTTCCAAGGCTCGTTTGAGAATCGACTCGTCAATGCCGTCAATCTTGATATCCATCTGGAGCGCCGTAACTCCTTTGGCTGTGCCGGCCACTTTAAAATCCATATCCCCCAGGTGATCTTCCATCCCCTGGATGTCAGACAAGATGACGACCTGATCGCCTTCCTTGACCAATCCCATGGCGATTCCGGCCACCGGAGCCTTGATCGGCACGCCTGCATCCATCAGCGCCAGTGTGCTACCGCAGATGCTGGCTTGGGATGTGGAACCATTGGACTCCAGCACTTCAGAGACGAGGCGAATCGTGTACGGAAACTCACTTTCTGGCGGAATGACAGGCAACAGTGCCCTTTCTCCCAACGCTCCATGTCCGATCTCGCGCCGTCCTGGCCCGCGAATCGGCCGGGCTTCGCCAACACTGTATGGAGGGAAGTTATAATGATGCATGAATCGCTTGCTTTCTTCCAGGCCCAAGCCATCCAGGATCTGTACATCGCCGAGCGCCCCCAAGGTGCATACGCTCAGGGTTTGCGTCTGGCCGCGGGTAAAAAGACCAGAACCATGCGTTCGCGGCAGAATGCCCACCTCACAGGAAATGGGACGAATTTCATCAGGTGCTCGTCCATCCGGGCGCCTGCCTTCCAAAATCATTTCTCGCACCTTGCGCTTGACGAGCCGATCTGCCACCTGCCGCACCTGGGCAAGCCGTTCCTCTTCTTCCGTCCATTGCTCGGCAAAGTGTGAAAGCGTCTCTTCGATGACGCCATCGATCGCGTCCTGTCTTTCCTGCTTGTCGGGAATCTGGAGAGCCGCAGACAGCTTTTCCGTGGCGAATGTTTCCACAGCTTCAACCAATTCGGGTTCAGGTTCGGTCACCTGCACCTCAAGCTTGGGTTGCCCAACTTCCCGTACCATTTCTTCAATCAACGCAATGATCCCTTTGATCGCCTGATGCCCAAACAGGATGGCCTGCAGCATCACCTCTTCCGGCACCTCGTCGGCACCTGCTTCGACCATCATGATGGCATCTTTCGTCCCTGCCACGGTCAGGTGAAGATCGCTTTTCTCCTCTTGTTCCACGGTCGGATTGATAACCAGTTCACCGTCAACCCGGCCGACAATCACGCCGCCGATAGGGCCCCTGAAGGGAATCCGGGAAATGGACAGCGCGGCAGATGTTCCGATCATGGCCGCAATTTCCGGGGAACAGTTCTGATCGACGGAAAGAATGGTTGTCACCACTTGGACTTCGTGGCGAAACCCTTCTGGAAAGAGAGGCCGAATGGGACGATCAATCAGGCGTCCGGAAAGGATCGCCTTTTCACTTGGACGGCCTTCCCTTTTGATGAATCCTCCCGGAATTCGGCCAACCGCGTATAGCCGTTCCTCATAATTGACCGTCAGCGGAAAAAAATCAAGTTCCCGCGGTTCTTTGGATACAGTCACCGTAGCCAATACGACCGTCTCGCCATAGCGAACCAGAACAGCCCCATCGGCTTGTTTCGCCAGTTTTCCTGTTTCCAGGATGAGCGGACGCCCTGCCAGATCCATCTGATATGTTTTCTCCAAAAGGTGTCCTCCCTTCATAACCTTCATCTATGGAAACAAACCACTTATGGAAGAATTCGAGGGTTAAAGGTTATGTATCCTTTTGAAAAAGGCTTCCACGAAGGAAGCCTTTTGCGACTTATTTACGTAAGCCAAGCTCTTCAATCAACTTCCGGTAACGCTGAACATCCTTCTCGCGCAAGTAATTCAGCAAACGTCGGCGTTGGCCAACCATTTTCAACAGACCACGGCGGGAATGATGATCCTTTTTATGGACCCGCAGGTGCTCGTTCAATTCGTTAATCCGCTCTGTCAAAATGGCCACCTGTACTTCCGGAGAGCCGGTATCACTTTCATGACACCGGAATCGTTGGATGATCTCCTGCTTTCGTTCTTGTGTCAGCGCCATGGTTTCACCTCCTTGTCTCTTCACACCATCAGCCCAGAAGACGTCGGTGACTCGTCTTCCACGCCAAGGCGAATCCTTCCGTCCAGCCAATCTTTCACTGCAAGATTCCAGCCGGAGGGCTAAAGAAAGTATATCACAGCTGGAAATTCAACGCAAAAGGAAGATGGACAGCCGGTTATTTCCCTCCTCTGAAGCAACAGGCGGGTGCTGGCGCTTGTGACTGAATCCACTGTTCAGCCTGCTTGACATCCTCCTTGATCTGTCGGACCAGGGCTTCTGCGTCAGGAAACTTTCTTTCCGGCCGCAAATAGTGACAAAACTCGAGGCCCATTGCTTCTCCATACAGATCGCCGGAAAAATCCATCAGATGCACCTCAATCGAAGGTTCCACGCCGTCTTGATGAAATGTCGGCTTGACACCCAGATTGGCGACGCCATAGAAAGACTGTCCTCTGCATTCCGCGCGTACCACATACACACCTGTTTTCGGCAAAAAGTAAGGCTCCGTCATGTTCAGGTTTGCCGTCGGAAACCCGATCGTACGCCCCCGGTGTTCTCCATGAACCACCTCGCCCTGTATCCTGTAAGGGCGGCCCAAAAGCCGGCAGGCGCGGCCGGTATTCCCTTCGTGAAGCATTTCCCGTACAAGGGTGCTGCTTACCTTTTCCCCTTCCAGGGTAACCGGGTTTACGACCTGCAGAATGTAACGGTCCCGGCAGTGATCACGCAGCGTATTGACCGTGCCCATGGCACGATGACCAAACGTATAGTCGAATCCGACCACCACTCCTTTCGGCCGCAAACGCATTAAAAAAGATTCGATAAATTCCTCAGGCATCACGGCCGCAAAATCCCGCGTAAAAGAGACCACATAGACATGATTCACGCCAAGCCGTTCCAGTTGCCTAAGTTTTTCCGCGAGGGGCGTCAAATAAGAGGTATATCCTTCTTTTCCAAGCACTGCCCGGGGATGGGGATGGAAGGTCATCACGCCAGCCGGAAGGCTGAGCTTTTCTGCCAATGCGATCGCGCTTCCGATCACGCTTTGGTGGCCGATGTGAACCCCGTCAAAATAGCCGATGGCCAGAACCTGTTCAGGATAGTTCGACTCTTCCAGGGGGTGAGCCAGATAATGCACCGTCATGGCCACTTCCGAACACCTCCTTTCAAACGGGCAGAAACACTTTTTCAGGAGTGATCAGCACGAATTGCTCCTCACGACGAAGCTTCGCCGTGGCGACAAAATGTCTTTTCCCCTGCGACAAACCATAGACGCGATAGGTGTCTTCCGGGTACTGCTCGGTTGGCAAGGCGAAAGCCTCAAGGCGCACCGCCTGCCCCCGGCTCAACCGGGCCGCCAGTGAATGCTCCAGGTCTAACGCAGGTAAATGGGGCAAAGCCGCATCCAATGGTCGCAGGAGCTGATCAACCGTACCGGCGGCAGCGGCCGCCTCCACCTCTTTTTGCTCGACACAATCCTCAAGGGCAAAAGGGCCGCTTTGAATCCGAACCAGCCGGCTCATATAGGCCGGATAACCCAACCAAAGGCCGATATCCCGGCACAAACTGCGTATGTATGTCCCTGTTGAACAAGTCACCTTGAACTGAATGGACACCTCTTTTCCCTGTCGGGACAAATGCAATAAACGCAATTCATGCACGTGCACCTTCCGTTTGGGAACCTCAACCGGGATTTTTTCCCTCGCATATTGGTACAGTTTTTTTCCTTCGACTTTGATCGCCGAGTAAAGGGGCGGCTCCTGTTCGATTTCCCCCGTAAACCTTTGGAACGCCTGCTCGATACGGTCCCGGTCCACTTGTGCCACAGGGACCTCTTCCAGCACTTGACCGTCACCATCCAGTGTGTCAGTCGACTTTCCCAGGATCATCTCTCCAACGTAAGCCTTCGGCAGTTGGTGAAGGTACTCGATCAATCGGGTGGCTTTCCCGATACACAGCGGCAAAACGCCGCTGACAGCCGGATCCAAGGTGCCTGCGTGACCAATTTTTTTGACACCGAGCAGTCTCCTGGCCCAGACCACCAGATCATGCGAGGTGCAACCAGGCGGTTTCCGCAGTGGAAGGATTCCGTTCATCATCGAACCATCACCCAATCCGCCATCCCGCATCCATGAACCTCCAGACAATTACGCCATGGCCCCCTTTATCATGCGCCGCCCAACAGCTCTTTTTGCACGCTTGCCCGCACCTGTTCCATCACGGCAAGCAAAGGTCCTTCTACTGTACAGCCTGCGGCCCGGGCATGGCCACCGCCTCCAAACAGGCCCGCAATCTTGGCTACATCGACCCGCTCTCGCGAACGCAAACTGACTTTGCAGGATGCAGGTGACATTTCCCGGAACAAAAGCCCCACCTCCACTCCCTCAATACGCAAAGGATATTGCACCAGCCCATCCATATCCGCTTCCGTCGCTCCCGCCTCACGGAGATCCTCCTGGGTCACATACATCCATGCCAGGCGCCCATCCATCTCCCGCTGCAGACGGGACAGCGCCTTTTGCAACACATGCAGGTGCGCTTCACTGATCCGTTCCAGGAATTGTTCCGCCAGTTTACCGGGGTTCACGCCCGCATCCAGAAGCCGGCTGGCAATCCGCATCACTTCCGCTTTCGTATTGGAATAGCGAAACCCTCCCGTGTCAGTCAAAATCCCCGTGTAAAGGCAGGTGGCAAGGGGTTCCTCCAACGGCACCTGCAAGGTCTCAGCCAGATAGTAGACCAACTGCGCTGTGGCAGCCGCTTCCGGCAAGACCAGATTTACCGTGCCGTACCGGGTATTGGTGGGGTGATGGTCGATATTGAGGATTCGGGCCCCGGCGGCAAAGCGGGAAGGAAATGGTTCCATCCTTTTCTCATCGGCGCAATCCAGGGCAATGACATGGTGATAAGGGCCTTCCGTGCCTCTTTCTTCACTGGAAAGAATCTCGTCCGCCCAGGGCAGTATTCCGTACTTTTTGGGCAGGCGGTCCGGATTGACGACACAGTACCGTTTCTTCAGCGCCTTAAGAATCCCCACCATCGCCAGTGTCGAACCGATCGCGTCCCCATCCGGACTGAGGTGGGAGATGACCAGAAACTGGTCATGCTCCGAGATAAACCGCGCCGCCTCCCGGAACAGCTGCATCATATCAGGATTGGTCTTCATTGTGGAGTTGTTTGAGGATCTGGGCAATCCTTGTGCCACGTTCAATCGATTCATCGAGCTTGAAAATCACCTCCGGGGTATGGCGCAGCGAAAGTCTCTTGCCAATCTCGGTGCGAATAAAG
Source organism: Bacillus thermozeamaize (assembly GCA_002159075.1). Taxonomy (NCBI): domain Bacteria; kingdom Bacillati; phylum Bacillota; class Bacilli; order Caryophanales; family Bacillaceae; genus Bacillus; species Bacillus thermozeamaize. The sequence continues at coordinate 85,399 of LZRT01000062.1, read as the reverse complement.
CCCTTTGCTTTTTCAAGACCGACCATGGTTTCCCGTTTTTGCTCCTCGTTGCCGAGAATGCTGACATAAACCGTGGCCTGTTGCAAATCGCCGGTCACTTCCACGTCAGTCACTGTGGCAAAGCCAATCCGTGGATCTTTTAACTGTTTCTGAAAAATTTCTCCCAGTTCCTTTTTGATTTGTTCCGCCACACGATTGGCACGCAGTCGACCCATGTTATCACCTTCTTCACGCTCAAACCGCTATTTTCCCGCGCTTGATTCTCATCGATTTTGCGGCACTTGCTCCATGACGTAACACTCCAGGTGATCGCCCTCTTTGATGTCATTAAAGTTTTCGATCATCAAGCCGCATTCATACCCTTGGCTGACCTCTCTGACATCATCTTTGTATCGTTTCAGCGAGCTGATCTTTCCTTCATAAATGACGACGCCGTCGCGAATCACCCGCACGCCCGCGTCGCGGGAAATCTTTCCTTCCAGCACATAACAGCCGGCAATCGTGCCCACCCGGGACACTTTAAAGAGCTGGCGAACTTCGGCGACGCCAGTCACCGTCTCTTGATACACAGGCTCAAGCAGACCCTTCATCGCCGCTTCAATTTCCTCGATGCACTCATAGATCACCCGATGCAGACGGATCTCCACCTTTTCCTGCTCCGCCCTGGTGCGAGCCTGCGGTTGCGGGCGCACATTAAAGCCGATGATGATCGCATTGGAGGCCATCGCCAAATTGACGTCGGTTTCGGTAATCGCGCCGACACCGGTATGGATGATCCGAACGCGTGCGCCTTCGACGTTGATTTTTTCCAGCGCTCCTCGAAGTGCTTCCACACTGCCCTGGACATCCGCTTTGATGATCACATTCAGTTCCTTGACCTCGCCTTCTTGCAGCTGCTTATAGAGGTCATCCAGGGTCACTTTGCTGGTTGAGGACAACTCCTCCTGTCGTTGTTTGCTGGCGCGGCTTTCTGCAATCTGTCTGGCCTTCTTTTCATCTTCAAAAACCAGAAATGGATCGCCGGCGTTCGGCACTTCAGCCAGTCCGGTAATTTCAACCGGCGTGGAGGGGCCTGCCTCTTTAATCCGCCTTCCCATATCATTGGTCATCGCGCGCACACGCCCAAAAATGCTTCCGACGACCATCGCGTCGCCGACCCGGAGCGTTCCCTGTTGCACCAGGACGGTAGCAATCGGGCCTCTTCCTTTATCCAATTTCGCTTCGATGACCACGCCTTTGGCTGGCCGGTTGGGATTGGCCTTCAATTCTTGCATTTCCGCGACCAGCAGGATCATTTCCAGGAGTTCGTCAATCCCCTGTTTCTTCAACGCTGAGATGTAGACAAAGACAGTGTCGCCGCCCCATTCTTCAGGAATCAGGTTGTGTTCAGCCAACTCCTGTTTCACCCGGTCGGGGTTGCTCTCTGGTTTGTCCATTTTGTTTACAGCGACGATAATCGGCACGCCGGCGGCCCTGGCATGGTTGATCGCCTCTACGGTCTGGGGCATGACGCCATCATCGGCGGCCACCACAAGCACGGTGATATCCGTCACCTGCGCGCCGCGGGCACGCATCATGGTAAATGCCTCGTGGCCAGGCGTATCGAGAAAGGTGATCTTCTTGCCATTGATCGACACCTGGTAGGCCCCGATATGCTGGGTAATGCCGCCTGCTTCCTGTTCCGTCACCTTGGATTGACGGATCGCGTCCAGCAACGTGGTTTTTCCGTGGTCCACATGACCCATGATGGTGACGACAGGCGGCCGTTCGGTGAGGGCTGCTTCATCTTCCTCTTCCGGATACAATTCAAACTGATCCTCGTCAATCTCAATTTTTTCCTCGACGGTCACGTCGTACTCGGCAGCGATCAATTCAATCGCGTCCTTGTCGAGTTCCTGGTTGATCGTGGCCATGATGCCGAGGAACATCAACTTTTTAATGATTTCCGAAGCCTCTTTGTTCAAAGCCTTGGCCAATTCGCCAACGGTCATGGAACCGGTGTAGGTAATGACCTTGGGCGTCTGTGCCTCTGCCTGCTTCGCCTGTTCCTGTCGCTTGTTTCGTTTGCTTTTGCGACGGGAATAAAAACGGCTTTCCCCTTCTTGCGTGGCATATGGTTCATTTTCCCGCTCGTGATCCCGGTGGGTTTTGCGTTCGCGCGAAGGTTTGTCGCTGATATTGACACTGGCAGGTGCGGGCCTTGCCGGACGTTCCTTGCGCGTATCTTTATTTCCGGGAGATGCCGGTTCCATGACGGGTTTTTGCCCGTCGGTCCTCTGGCGCTGGCCCTGCGGCCGCTGCCTGTTTTTCTGTCCCTCTTTGTTCTCTTTGTGATTCTTGAACGGACGATTCCGATCTTGCGTCCGGGAACCGGCTTTGTCGGGACGCAAGGGCGTGGGCTTGCCTTCCCTGGCCGGTTTGGCAATGGCAGTAGACTCCACATCTCCAGCCGCCCGCTTCTTGACGCTCTCAAAATAGTTCTGGATCTTTTGGATTTCTTCCTCTCCGATCATGCTCATATGGTTATTTACACTCACATCCATCTTTTTTAGTATCGAGAGAATCTCCTTGCTCGACATATTCAGTTTCTTGGCGTACTCATAGACACGTATTTTACTCATTCACTTCACCTCCGGGCTTTTTCCAATCACGCATCAGCAGGTCGGCAAACCCTTGATCGGCGATCCCCAAAACGACTCGCTCATTTTTACCGATGGCTTTTCCCAGACTTGTCCGTTCATACGTGACGAGGCAGGGAATCCCGCAATGAGCGCATTTGTCCATCAGACGCTTTTTCGTGTTTTCCGAGGCATCCGAAGAAAGCAGAACCATTCTGACTTTTCCCTTTCGCAATGCCGATAAAACCCTCGCCTCGCCGTCCAGCAGTTTTCCGGCCCGATAGCATAATCCCAAATGCTGCAAAAACTCACGATTCATCCTGCGCTGCACCTTGGACATGATGGAGGATTTGCTGGTAGAATTCAGCGGGCACTTTCACATCCAGGGCGTGTTCCAGGGCGCGTTTTTTTGCTGCCAGCTCCACACATTCCCGTACCGGACACAGGTAGGCGCCGCGGCCTGATTTTTTTCCCGTCGGATCGATCAATAATTCCCGTTCCGGCGTCCGGACAACGCGAATCAACGTTTTCTTCGGTTGCATCTGTTGACAAGCGACACATTTTCGCATCGGGATCTTTTTTTGCTTCACCTTCGCTCACCTACACTTCCTGAACTTCATCCGAAGTGGAGGCTAAAGGGGTCCCCTCATTCTCCTGAGACTGTCTGGCCAGTTCTTCCGCCTGCGTTTCCGACTTGATATCAATCTTCCAACCCGTCAATTTGGCGGCCAGACGCGCATTTTGGCCTTCCTTGCCAATCGCCAGCGACAACTGATAATCCGGAACCACGACCCGGGCCATTCGCTCCTCCTGGTATAGGGTCACCGAGATCACTTTTGAAGGACTGAGTGCGTTGGCCACATACACTTGCGGGTCTTCCGACCAGCGCACGATGTCAATCTTCTCTCCTTTTAGCTCATTGACCACATTTTGTACGCGTACCCCTTTTTGGCCGACACAGGCACCGACCGGATCCACCTCAGGCAGGTTGGAATGGACGGCAATTTTGGAACGGGTTCCTGCTTCACGAGCCACCGATTTGATTTCGACCACGCCATCATAAATCTCTGGCACTTCCAGTTCAAAGAGCCGCTTCAATAACCCCGGGTGGGTTCTGGAAAGAAAAATCTGCGGACCCTTGGTCGTCTTTTCCACCTTGGTAATAAACGCCTTGATCCGTTCCCCTTGCTGCAGCCGTTCTGTGGGCATCACTTCCTGAACAGGCAACAGGGCCTCCGTCTTGCCCAAGTCCACATAAATAAAACGATGATCCTGGCGCTGCACCAGTCCGGTCACGATATCTTCCTCACGGTCGACAAACAACTCATAGATGACGCCGCGCTCAGCCTCCCTGATCCGCTGTGTGACCACCTGCTTGGCCGTTTGGGCGGCAATCCGTCCAAAATCCTTTGGCGTCACTTCCAGTTCCACCACATCACCCAACTGATAGAGGGAGTTCATCTGGCGGGCCGCATCCAAACTGATCTCCAATCGCGGATCGAGAACCTCCTCTACAACCGTCTTGCGCGCATAAACTTTGACAGCTCCCGTTTCCCGGTTGATATCCACCCGGACATTCTGAGCCGTATTAAAATTCCTTTTATAAGCCGAAATGAGTGCGGCCTCAATGGCCTCGAGCAGCACTTCCTGGCTGATGCCTTTCTCTGTAGCCAGTTGTTCAAGTGCACTGATAAACTCTTTGTTCAAAATCCTTACCCCCTCTTGTACACTTGACATGTTGGTTCTTTCTGTCCGGAAATTCTTCTCACAAACCCGTCCAATCGACGGTCAGGCGGGTCTGCGCCACTTTTTCCCGCGGAATTTCGAGGCGCTCCCCCGTTTCAAGGGCCAGTGTCAACACATGCTTGTCAAAGGCATCCAGCCGGCCGGTATGTTTTTTGCTCCCTGCAAAGGGTTCGTACAGGGTGACCATAACGGGCTTGCCAAGCGAACGCTCCAGGTCCCGATCCGTTTTGAGCGGCCGTTCCGCACCTGGAGAAGACACTTCGAGAATATACGGGCCGGGTATCGGATCCCGCCGATCCAGCAACTTGCTCAGTTGTTCGCTCACCCTTCCGCAGGCATCCAGATCGACGCCCCCTTCTTTGTCGATCAAGACGCGCAGGAACCAATTGCTTCCTTCCCTGACATACTCAATGTCGACCAGCTCCAACCCTTCCCGCTCCAAAATCGGCGTGACCAGCTCTTCCGTTACTTGCGCCACTTTCTCTTTCATGGCTTCCTCCTTGATTTAAAATATGACAGTTCCATCCGCCGAGGAACGTAACAGCAAGAGATAAACTTTCTGTATTAAACGCAAAGAGTGGGGAAGCCCCACTCTTCAATCGTCCGTATCCTCAGTATTACCACGGAGAATTATAACATAACGAAAGATAGAGGGCAACGCCATCAAAACAGCGACAACTGGTTGGATTCCGGCAGCTCGTCAAAACAGCCCATCTCCGCCAGCTGCTCCGTCACGGTTCTGGAAACCCGGGTGCGTTCCTGAAAATCTTCTACGGACAAGAAAGGCTGCTCTTCCCGCGCACGAACAATGCTCCGGGCCGCGCTTTCGCCAATCCCCGAAAGTGCCCGGAAAGGTGGAATCAGCGTATTGCCGTCGATGAGAAAGCGCACGGCATCAGAACGTTGCAAATCCACCTTTTGAAAGCGAAAACCCCGTTGGAGCATTTCCAGCGCCAGTTCCATCACGACCAGGAGCGATTTTTCCTTCGGCGAAGCCTGATTGCCTTTTTCCTGGATTTCATCCATTTTCAACATGATGGCATCAGGTCCCTGGAGCGCCAGTTGCATGTCAAAATCATCGGCCCGCACCGTGAAGTAAGTGGCATAGAACTCGATCGGCCGGTAGACCTTAAACCAGGCAATCCGCAGCGCCATCAAGACATAGGCCACTGCGTGGGCCTTGGGAAACATGTATTTGATCTTCTGGCAGGATTCGATATACCAATCGGGCACGTGATGTTCCTTCATGACCTGGATGTCCTCGTCCGTCAATCCCTTTCCCTTGCGCACGCGCTCCATGATTTTAAAGGCCTGCGAGGGGTTAAGGCCGCGGTGGATCAGATACACCATAATGTCATCGCGGGTGGAGATCACTTCCGCAAGGACCGCCTTCCCGGAGCGAATCACTTCCTGCGCGTTGTTGATCCACACATCGGTTCCGTGCGACAGGCCGGAGATGCGGACCAATTCCGCAAAAGTGGTCGGCCTGGTCTCCTCCAGCATCTGCCTGACAAACCGGGTGCCAAACTCCGGAATCCCCAGGGTCCCCGTGTTTGAGCGAATCTGTTCCGGTGTGACGCCGAGTGCCTCGGTGCTGTAAAACAATGAAAGCACTTTGGGATCATCCACCGGGATTTTTTTCGGATCGACACCGGTCAAATCCTGCAACATCCGGATCACGGTCGGATCGTCGTGGCCAAGAATATCCAGCTTGAGCAACCTGCCGCTGATGGCATGGTAGTCAAAGTGCGTCGTCACGGTATCGGAAGCCACATCATCCGCCGGCCGCTGGAGAGGCGTAAAATCATACACCTCCATGTACTGCGGGATCACCATCAGCCCCCCCGGATGCTGCCCCGTTGTCCGCTTGATTCCCGTACAACCGGCCACCAGCCTTTCCACCTCAACGCTCCGAAGCTGCAGATTGTTTTCCTCCAGATACTTGCGGACAAACCCGTAGGCCGTTTTTTCGGCCACGGTAGAAATGGTCCCGGCACGGAAAACGTAATCCTTGCCGAACAGTTCCTCTGTGTATTTATGCGCCCGTGGCTGGTATTCACCGGAAAAGTTCAGATCGATGTCCGGCACCTTATCTCCTTCAAAACCCATAAACGTCTCAAAAGGAATATCATGCCCGTCTTTGTGCAATTTCTTGCCGCACCGAGGACAATCGGCATCCGGCAGGTCAAACCCCGAACCGACCGAGCCATCGGTAAAAAATTGATGATAATGGCAGGACAGGCAGACGTAATGGGGGGGCAGGGGGTTTACTTCCGTGATCTCGGTCATCGTGGCAACAAGGGAAGATCCGACGGAACCCCTTGACCCGACCAGGTACCCGTTTTTCAGGGAGTGCGCCACCAGTTTGTGGGCGATGTAATAGATGACGGCAAAGCCGTTGCCGATAATGCTTTCCAGTTCCTTCTCCAGCCGCTGCTGCACGATTTCCGGCAAGGGGTCTCCGTAGATTTGCCGCGCTTTCTCATAACTCATTTGGCGAATGGCCTGATCCGCCCCCTCAATCACCGGCGTATGCAGGTCATCGGGAAATGGCTTGAGCGGCTCAATCATCGCCGCCACTTGTTTCGGCCACTCAACAACCACCTCTTTGGCCTTGTCTGCGCCCAGATGGGAAAAACACTCCATCATTTCCTCTGTCGTACGAAAGTAGGCGGGCGTCAGTTCATCGGCAGAAACCTTTCCGGCGGTCAAGATCTTGCGAAAAATGGCATCATGCGGATGCAGGTAATGCAGATCCCCAGTGGCCACCACAGGCTTCCCCAGTTTTTCGCCAATTGCCACGATTTTCCGGTGCAGATCCCGCAGGTTTTCTTCATCCTGAACCACACCCCGTTCGATCAGGGGGATCAGCTGATCCAAGGGTTGGATTTCCAGATAATCATAAAACTGGGCCACCTCTTCCGCTTCTTCCAGGGATTTTTGCAAAAGGGTTTCGAACAACTCTCCCCGTTGACAGGCGCTGCCTACCAGAAGGCCTTCCCGCATTTGCATCAACAACCGCTTGGGAATCCGCGGAACGCGGTGAAAGTATTCCAGGTGGGACAGCGAAACCAGTCGATACAGGTTTTTTAAACCGGTCTGATTCTGGACCAACAAGCTGACATGAAATGGACGGCTTTTTTTCCATTCCGTGCCATTTCCTTGATGGTTCAGTTGCGCCAGCGAGAGGATCCCCTTCTGCAACAGATCCTGAATCATCCGCCACAACAGTTGTCCGGTCGCTTCGGCGTCGTGGTAGGCCCGGTGGTGATGGGACAGCGGAATCTGGAACGTCTCACAAAGCGTGTTCAGCCGGTGATTTTTCAGCCGCGGATATAAAAAGCGGGCCAATTCCAACGTATCCACAACCGGTTCCGAAATGGCGGGCCAGCCCAGTTTCTTATAGGCCGCATTGATAAATCCAAGGTCAAATCGGGCGTTATGTGCCGCAAGGATGGCTCCTTTGCAGAAATCGCGAAAACCGCTGAGCGCCGTTTTGAGATCGGGAGCATCACTGACCATTTCATTGGTAATGCCGGTCAAGCGCGTAATCGCTGGCGAAATCGGTTCGTTCGGTTTGACGAAGGTTTCATACCGATCAATGACCTGGCCGTTTTTCATTTTCACGGCGCCAATCTCGATCAATTCATGATAATTGGCCGACAGGCCGGTGGTCTCTGTGTCGAAAATCACATAGGTGGCTTCTGCCAGCTGTCTGTCTTCGGGTTGCCAGACGATGGGCACCCCGTCATCCACCACATAGGCTTCCATGCCGTATAAAATTTTGACGCCGTATTTCTTTCCCGCCTCATAGGCATCGGGAAAACTCTGCACCACTCCATGGTCGGTAATCGCGATCGCGGGATGGCCCCATTCTGCGGCCTGCTTTACAAGATTTGCAACATCCACCACGCCGTCCATCGCGCTCATCGAGGTATGGGCATGCAGCTCAACCCGCTTCTCCTCTGCCAGATCCTGACGAACCTGTGGCGGAATGCCGTGAAGATCGGAAGCGACCAGGGTCAACTCGCGTGAATAGAAATCAACCTGCGCATGGCCGCGGATTTTCAGCCAGGTTCCCTTCTCGATCCGATTCAACAGGGCTTCATCTTCTTTATCCCGGACAAACACCTTCACCTGGATCGAATCGGTGTAATCGGTAACCGACAGAAGAAGCAGTTTCTTGCCGTTTTTCAATTCCCGCCATTCCGTAGCGAAGACCTCTCCCTGAATCGTCAGGTTCTGCTCTTCTTCGCGAACCTCATGCAAGGGAGTCGGAGGACTGCTTATCCTGGATCCATACAGGAGCTCGCCAGGACCCGTCTCAGGTTCCGACTGGGCGCGCGCCTCCGCCAATGCCTGCTGGGCCTGCTGAATGAGCATCTGTTCCTCGGTTCGCCTTTGTTCCTCCAGCTGCTGGCGCCGCTGAAGATCATCCTGATACTCCACTTTCACTTGCAAGGGTATGCCTGTCATGTCCAGTATCAGCTGACGCAGCATCTGCAGGAGGTTTTTCTTCTCCAACAGTTCATACATCAACGGCTGCGTAACCTGCAGGCATAACCGCTGTTCCTCAAGCCGCCACGTCGCTTCCCGAAGCCATTGGTGCACATGAGCTGGCAGAGACAGCCGCGCAATGAGGTATGTCCAGTATTCACGGAGAAAATGATCCAGATCGAGCCGATCGTGACGGCATCGGAAAGTCACCCGCACCATGCCGCTCAGCTTACGGGCTATCTGCGTTGTCACCTGCTCAAAAACAACTGCCGGAACCATCTCCGGCAATCGTAATTGAATCACCCACTCCCGTTGTTCGGGATATACCTCCACCTTTTCAACCTGCGCCTTTGAAAAATACGCCCATTGCGATTCCGGAATGACGGTCTGCTCGAAAAGCACGGCCAACGGCTTGGCGATTCCCCCGGCTGCCATACTCTCACTCCCCCATTACGCGCGCTCATGCAGACTGTAAAACTTACTGTTCCAACAATGTTATAAGCTGTTCCTTCAGGGAGGTGAGCTCCCACTCCTGAACCTCGCCGGTCTTTCGATTTTTCAGTTCAACCCGTCCTTCAACGGCCTTCTTGCCAACCAGGATACGCCAGGGAATGCCAATCAGATCGGCATCGTTCAGCTTCACACCCACCCGCTCCGGACGATCATCCAGCAATACTTCAATCGCTTGATCCCGCAGCCACTGATATAGCTCCTCCGTCAGCTTGCGCTGTGCTTCGTCCTGAAGGTTGACGGGAATCAAGTGGACCTGGAAGGGCGCGATGCTCTGCGGCCAGATGATTCCATATTCATCATGCGATTGTTCGATGACGGCTGGGATCAGCCGGCTCACGCCGATACCGTAACATCCCATGATCATGGGCTTGCGTTGTCCGTTTTCGTCCAAGTAATAGGCGCCCAGTTTTTCCGAATAACGGGTTCCCAGCTGAAAAATGTGGCCCACTTCAATGCCGCGGGAAAAATGGATCGCGCCGCCACAGCGCGGACAGTCATCCCCTTCTTGAATCACGCGCAGGTCCAAGTAGGCCTTTACCTGAAAATCCCGTTCCGGCACCGCATGCAGGTAATGATAATCGGTCTGGTTGGCACCAATCACTGCTTCCGTCATCTCGGCAACCGCATAATCGGCATAGATATCCACTGACAGGCCCACCGGCCCCGCAAAGCCGACATCAGCCGAGGTCAACTGTTGCACCGTTTCCTGATTGGCCAGTTCCAGCTTGTCCACGCCAAGATGCGCTTTCAGCTTGATTTCATTCAATTCATGATCGCCCCGGACCAACGCCGCCACAACCCGATCATCCGCTTGATAGAGCAGCGTCTTGATCATCTGCGAGGGCGGCAGGGCCAAATACTGGCTGACCTCTTCCATCGTCTTCATGCCAGGTGTATGTACCTTTTCAAGCGCGGCGGCCTGCTTTCGCGCCTCTTCCACCTGCTGCCGCCTGCCAGCCGCGGCAGCCACCTCCGCTTTTTCAATATTGGCGGCATATTCACAGCGCGTGCAAGAGACAATCGTATCTTCCCCTGCATCAGAGAGGACGATGAATTCATGCGTACCGGTGCCGCCAATGGCACCCGCATCCGCCTCGACCGCACGAAAGTCAAGACCCATCCGGGCAAAAATGCGGTTGTACGCCTCGTACATCGCCTGATAACTGCGCGCCAGTCCTGCCTCATCCACATCAAAGGAATAGGCATCCTTCATGATGAACTCCCGCGCCCGCAACAATCCGGAACGGGGACGGCGTTCATCGCGAAACTTGGTCTGGATCTGGTAGAGGATCTGGGGCAGCTTGCGATAGGAATTGACCTCGGCTGCCAGCAGCGCCGTAATCACCTCTTCGTGCGTCGGACCCAGCACCATCTGCCTGCCATGCCGGTCTTCCAGCCGGACCAGCTCCGGGCCATAGGTATCCCAACGGCCGCTTTTCTGCCACAGTTCCCCTGGCTGCAACGCCGGCAGCAAAACCTCCTGTGCTCCTGCCCGGTCCATTTCCTCCCGGACGATGCGTTCCACCTTGTGCAGCACGCGCAAGCCCAAGGGCAAAAAAGTATACACGCCCGAAACCAACATCCGTATCAAACCCGCCCGCAACATGAGGCGGTGGCTGATCATTTCCGCCTCAGCCGGCACTTCCCGCAGTGTCGGGATGAGCAGATCAGTTTGCCTCATCGTTTTCCGCCTCCGACCATTCTAGATTTTCACTGTTTTCCACCGGATTCTACAATCGCCTCGATTTCCTGCATCAGTTCATCAAACAGCTCTGACTCCTTCACTTTACGCACGATCTTCCCGTCCCGAAAGATCAAGCCTTCCCCATCTCCGCCGGCTACGCCTACATCCGCTTCACGAGCCTCTCCCGGACCATTGACGGCGCACCCCATCACTGCGATCTTCAACGGGATCTTCAATCCCTTGACAGCCTCTTCCACACGCGTAGCCAATCCAACCAGATCAATCCGGCAGCGCCCGCACGAAGGACAGGCGATGACCTGCGGCTCATCGGTCTTCAATTCGAGGCTTTTGAGGATCTCTTTCGCCACCTTGATCTCTTCCACAGGATCTGCGCTGAGACTGACGCGGATCGTATCGCCAATTCCCTTCGCCAGCACGGCGCCAATCCCCACGGCCGACTTGATTCCGCCGGCAAAAGCGGTTCCCGCTTCCGTCACCCCCACATGCAACGGATAAGGGCGGAGCTTCGCCATTTGTTCATAGGTTTCCAGCATGGTCCGCACATTGGAGGATTTCAAGGATATGACGATATCGGTAAAGTCCAGGTCTTCCAAAATCTCGACATGTTTCAGGGCGCTCTCCACCATTGCCTCTGCTGTGGGATACCCGTATTTCTCAAGCAGCGGCCGCTCAACCGAACCTGAATTGACACCGATGCGAATGGGCACGCCTCGCTCCCGGCAGGCCTCCACCACCATCTTGACCCGTTCCCGGGAACCGATATTCCCCGGATTGATCCGGATTTTGTCCACGCCGCTTTCCAGCGACTTCAAGGCCAGGCGATAATCAAAATGGATATCGGCCACCAGGGGCAACGGCGAATGCTTTTTGATCTCCTTCAAGGCTTCCGCCTGTCCTTCATTGAGGACCGACAGGCGGACGATCTGGCAGCCAGCTTCTGCCAGCCGCTCGATTTGCGCCAACGTGGCCTTCGTGTCCCGCGTATCCGTGGTGGTCATCGACTGGATGACCACCTGGTTTTGCCCGCCAATCCGGACCCCGCCCACATAGACGGGCCTGGTCTGCTCTCGCGTATACACACCCCATCCCCCACTTCATGGAAACTGCTTAACCGAAAAATCTCATCACATCATTGTAAGTGACCGCAATCATCAACAACATTAACAGGGCAAATCCGATCAGGTGCACCATGCTCTCCTTGTGCGGGTCGATGGGTTTCCCGCGCAGGGCCTCAATGGCGAGGAAAATCAGCCGTCCGCCATCCAAAGCAGGAATCGGCAAGATATTGAATACAGCCAAGTTGATGCTCAGCAATCCGGTCCAAATGAGCAACGTGCCCAGCCCCTGGGCTGCCATGTCTCCTGTCATCTTGAAAATCCCGACTGGACCGGCCAAGTCGTTGAAGGATGCGGCCCCAGTGATCAACATGCCAAATCCTTGAAAGGTGGCCTTGGTGAAAAACCAGGACTGGGCAAAGCCATAAGGGATCACCTTGTCAGGCGTCCGTTCCGTGGTAGGGTAAATGCCCAGCTTTCCGCGGCCATTGTCTTGCGCAGGGGTAACATCAAGCGTCAGCGGAGATCCCTGGCGTTCAATCGTCAAGCGCAGCGGCATGCCCGGCGAGGAAGAAACCTTGTTCACCAAAGCCTCCCAGTCGGAAACCGGCTCGCCGTCAATCGCGACAATCCGATCTCCTTCTTTCAAGCCGTAAACTTCAGCGGGCGTTCCCGGCTCGATCCCCCCGACCACCGGCTCATCGGAGGGCACACCATAAAGCCATGCAGCAAGAATAAAAAAGAAAATCGCCAACAAAAAGTTCATCGCCGGCCCGGCAAAGATGGTCAAAAACCGCTGTCCAATCGTCTTTCCTGTGAATTGCCGATCGATCGGCGCAATTTGCACCTCTTCATGACCATGATGGATGACAGCGCGGGGCTCAACTGGAAAACGCAACTCCTGCCGTTCATCATCCTCCACGACCACAAAAAGTTCTTTTTCCAGGTCAATTTCCCGGACAGTCCCCACAAGCGACGGCTGGGAATCGGGAGGGTTCACGAAGAGCCGGGTTACTGCCTGATTGTCGTTTAACTGCAAGCCGATTCGTTGGCCACGCTGGATCTCAATCACTTCAGGGTCCTCTCCGGCCATCCGCACATACCCGCCGAGCGGAAACAGGCGAATGGAGTACCTGGTCTCCCCGATTTTAAACGAAAACAGCTTGGGTCCAAACCCGATGGCAAATTCGCGACATAAGATGCCTGCCCGTTTTGCCATCAACAGGTGGCCCAATTCGTGAAAAAAGATCAGGACTGAGAGAACCAGGACAATGGTTATGGCCGTTTGCAAAGTTTGCCGCACATCCTTTCCATATAAAAGACTTAATGGGTCAACGCCGTGATCTGCTCTCTGGCTGCCCGTCTAGCCCAGCTGTCAGCCTCCAGCACTTCTTCCAGCGAAGGATCCTTCCCTCCCTGGCACCGATTCAGGACATGTTCAACCACTTGTTCGATGCGATCAAAGGGCAGTCTCCCTTCCAGAAAAGCGTGCACCGCTTCTTCATTGGCTGCGTTCATGACGGTCGGATACAATCCGCCGGCTCGCCCAGCCCGATAGGCGATCGAAAGGGCCGGATAACGAGCTTCATCCACCTTCTCCAGATGCAGGGCCCTCAAATGATCCAAGGAGAGATATTCGGCCTGGATATGGGGAAGCCGTTCCGGATAGCTCAAGGCGTACTGAATCGGCGTGCGCATGTCCGGCAGGCCGAGCTGCGCCAAAATGGCCCCATCGACAAACTCCACCATCGAATGGATGACGCTTTCCGGGTGAATCAACACCTTTATTTTATCAAATGGCACCCCGAACAACCAGTGAGCCTCAATCACTTCCAGCCCCTTGTTCATCATGGTCGCCGAATCTACCGTAATCTTCGCCCCCATGGACCAATTGGGGTGTTGCAACACCTCCCGGATCGTCACCGTGCGCAATTCTTGCCGGGTCAGATGGCGAAGTGACCCGCCCGATGCGGTCAAAATCAGCTGACGCACTCCTTCCCTGGACTGCCCCTGCAGCGCTTGGAAAATCGCCGAATGTTCACTGTCCACCGGCAGGATGGGAACGCCCCGCTTTTTCGCCTCCCGCATCACCAGGTGACCTGCACTCACCAAGGTTTCTTTGTTGGCCAGGCCGATCGGAATGCCCGCCTGTATGGCCGCCAAAGTCGGCTTGAGTCCTATGCTGCCCAGAATCCCGCTTAATAAAAAATGGCACTCAGGATGAGTTGCCACTTCCAATAACCCCTCTTCTCCATAACAGACGCGAATGTGTGACGGCAACCGGAGGCGTACCTCCTCCGCCAACTCACGCGTCGCCACAGAAACCAACCGCGGCTGAAACTGGCGGGCCTGAGCCACCAATTGATCCACCTGGCGGCCGGCGGCTAATGCCACAACGCGAAACCGATCTGGATAGTGGGCAATCACTTCCAGCGTTTGGCGCCCGATCGATCCGGTCGATCCCAAAATCGCCACATTTTTCATCCCAAGTATCCTCCGTTACAAAAATGAAGCGCATCTAACTGTACCAAAGAATGTAGTAGACGAGCGGAAAAACAACCAGCAAACTGTCAAAACGATCCAGCACGCCCCCATGCCCAGGAAGGATCCATCCCGTATCCTTTACCTGAAAGGAACGTTTCGTGGCAGATTCCATTAAATCGCCGAACTGCCCTGCCACGCCGATCAACAGACCCACCACAAGCAGCTCCAGCGTGGATATCGGCACAAAGGGAGAAAAAAGCAGGCTGACCAACAGTGAGGCAATCACACCGGCCAGCGAGCCCTCCACTGTTTTATTCGGACTGATGGACGGCCATAACTTGTTCTTTCCCCAGCGCTTGCCTATCAAATAAGCCATGGTGTCGTTCGCCCAGGTTCCCAGTAAAAGCAACAGGCTCAAGGTCAGGCCGCTCTCCAGGAGACGTGTGGCCAGCATCGCCGAAAATCCCAAGCCGATATAGAAAAGGCCAAGCAGGACATGGGCAATGTCCGTCACATCCGTCCGGTTTTTTGTGAATACGGGCAGCGACATGAAGAGCAAAACGAGCAGGCTCAGAAAAACCGGATGGTAATGTAGAAGTCCGCTAGCCCAAATGAAGAAAAGAAACAAAAAAAAGGCTCCGATCAAGTACAGGCCACCCAGGCGGGGGATGCGGCGCAAGCGGTTCCATTCATCATACGCAAAAACCGCCAGGCCGAAGATCACAACGGCATACCAAATCCCGCCCAGATACAGGAAAGCCAATAACGCTGTGCCGCCGATCAGCCCTGTCCAAATTCGCTTTCTCAAACCTCACACCTCATTCTCTCTGACCATCCCATACCGCCGAACGCGACTCTGGTAGGACGCGATCGCTTCAAGCAGGTGTTCTTTGGTAAAATCCGGCCAACATACCTCCGTAAAATACAATTCCGTGTAGGCTATCTGCCATAACAAAAAGTTGCTGATCCGTAATTCACCGCTGGTTCGAATGAGCAAATCTGGATCTGGCAAAAGGGCCGTGTACAATCGGCAGCGAATGTCTTCCTCCGTCAACGTTGAGGCATCAAAGGTTCCCGCCTTCACCTCTTGCATCATCTGGAACACTGCCTGCAGCAATTCGGCGCGCCCACCGTAATTCAACGCAAAACTCAGCACAAGACCGGTATTGTCCCGGGTGGCGTCAATTCCTTCCTGAATGGCCCTGCGGGTGTGTTCGGGAAGCGCCCGCTCATCACCCAACAATTGCAACCTGACATTCTTTTTCACCAGTTCCCCCAGTTCCCGGCGCAAGAATTCCTCGGGCAATCGCATCAGAAAATTGACTTCTTCTTGCGGGCGTTTCCAGTTTTCCGTAGAGAATGCATATAATGTCAGATAACCGATTCCGAGTTCATCGCAGGCTTTGGTGATCTCTTTGACCCTTTGCATCCCGGCACGGTGTCCAGCCACACGGGGAAGGCCTCTTTTTTTTGCCCAGCGTCCGTTCCCATCCATGATGATCGCAACGTGCTGCGGAATGACGGAAAACTCCATCTTCGGCGGGTGTCCCATTGCCTGTCCCCCATTTACCGTTTCAATATCCCTGTTCTATATCCATACGCCCCGGAAGCAGGCCTTTATACCTCCATAATCTCCTGTTCCTTGTCGCGCACTAATTTATCCACTTCTTGAATGTACTGATCCGTGAGCTTCTGCACTTCATCCTGCTTGCGGCGAGATTCATCGGTCGACAGTTCGCCGGCCTTTTCCTGCTTTCTGATCTCATCGTTGGCATCACGCCGCAGATTCCGGATGGCAACCTTGGCGTCCTCGCCCATTTTGCGAACCAGTTTCACCAGCTCGAGCCGTCGTTCCTCTGTCATCGGGGGAATGACAATCCGAATCACAGAACCGTCGTTCATCGGGTTCAATCCAAGATCGGACTTTTGAATCGCTTTTTCAATCTCCTGGATGATCCCCTTATCCCAGGGTTGAATCACCAACAGACGCGGTTCTGGCACTGTGATGTTGGCGAGCTGGTTCACCGGCGTAGGCGTGCCATAATAATCGACACTCACCCGATCCAGCAACGCCGGGGTCGCCCGGCCCGCCCGAACACTGATCAATTCTCTTTTTAACGTTTCGATCGTCTTCTCCATTTTCTCTTTAATCGGCAATGACATCAAAAACTCCCCCTCACCATCGTGCCGATTTTTTCACCGAGAATCACGCGTTTAATATTTCCCACATCTTCTATAGAGAATACCACGAGGGGAATGTTGTTGTCCATGCAGAGGGAGGAGGCTGTCGAATCCATGACGCCAAGCCCCTGGTTGAGGACATCCAAAAAGGTCAACACGTCGTATTTCTTGGCATGGGCCACCGTCTTCGGGTCAGCGGAGTAAATCCCATCCACCTTGTTCTTGGCCATGAGGATGACTTCCGCCTCAATCTCGGCGGCCCGCAAGGCCGCTGTGGTATCCGTCGAAAAATAAGGATTTCCCGTTCCTGCTGCAAAAATGACGACACGGCCTTTTTCCAGATGGCGAATCGCCCTGCGACGTATGTACGGCTCTGCGACCTGCCGCATCTCGATCGAGGTTTGCACCCGGGTAGGCACGCCATGTTGTTCAAGGGCATCTTGCAAAGCCAAGGCATTGATCACCGTGGCCAGCATTCCCATGTAATCGGCGGTCGCCCGATCCATTCCCTGTGCACTGCCGGAAACGCCTCTCCAGATGTTTCCTCCCCCGACGACAATCGCCACCTGAACTCCCATTTCCACGATTTCCTGAATTTTCGTGGCAATTGCCTGAATCATGCCGGGGTCTATCCCAAATTCCTGTTTGCCGGCCAACGCCTCCCCGCTTAATTTCAATACGACACGACGATATACAGGTTGCGCCACGTTATCTTCCCCCCGTGCTAGGCTTATCACAGGATCTGCGGAAAAGGAGACACGCCTGTGCCTCCTTTCTCCCTGAATTCGTATGTTTTCAAACGAATCATCATTAAATCATCGGCATCATCATTAAAAAATCATCATCGAATCAGTTTGATTTGATCTGGGCCATCACTTCTTCAGCAAAATTTTCCTGTTTTTTCTCCAGGCCCTCTCCCAACTCAAAACGGGCAAAGCGGCGAATCGAAATGTTCTCTCCGATTTTGGCGATGGTTTCCTTTAACAACTGATCAATCGACTTGTCCGGATCTTTGATGAACGGCTGCTCCAGCAGGCAGATCTCTTTAAAGTATTTTTCCAGCCGTCCTTCCACCATCTTTTCCACGATATGTTCAGGCTTTCCTTCATTTAATGCTTGCGCCCGCAAAATGCTCCGTTCTTTTTCCACTTCCTCGGCAGGCACCTCATCCTTGCGGATGTAGGAAGGTTTGGCAGCAGCGATTTGCATCGCAATATCTTTTACAAAGCTTTTAAACTCTTCTGTTTTGGCGACGAAATCGGTCTCGCAGTTCACCTCGACCAGGACGCCAATCCGCCCTCCGGCGTGTATGTAGGATTCGACAAGGCCCTCTGTCGCAATGCGGCCGGCTTTTTTGGCCGCTGCCGCCAAACCTTTTTCACGCAGGATTTCAACTGCCCGCTCCATGTCTCCGCCTGCTTCGGTCAGTGCCTTTTTGCAATCCATCATCCCGGCACCCGTCTTCTCGCGCAGCTCTTTCACCATTCCTGCCGTGATCTGCATCGGATTGACACGCCCCTTCTCACATAGTATATGCAACATCAAAAAGGTGGCAAAGAATGGCCGTCCCCATCCTGTGCCACCCTTTTTTTACATGGCTTGCTGCATCGCTTTCTCACACGCTCACGCTTTTGGTGTGTTCAAGATGCAGTGGTGGTTTCCTCTCCGTGCTTTCCTTCGAGCACAGCATCCGCCATCTTGGATGTGATCAGCTTGACAGCCCGAATGGCGTCATCGTTCCCCGGAATGACGTAATCCACTTCATCCGGATCGCAGTTGGTATCCACAATGGCAATGATTGGGATTTCCAGTTTCCTCGCCTCTGCAATGGCAATCCGTTCTTTTCTCGGGTCGACAATGTAAACGGCATCCGGAAGTTGCTTCATCTCCTTGATGCCACCCAAAAACTTGGTCAGGCGTTCCTTTTCCTTGCGAAGCAGGATGACTTCCTTTTTCGGCAATACGTCAAACGTGCCGTCCGTCTCCATTTCCTCCAACTGGTGCAGCCTCTCAATCCGCTTTTTAATGGTGGCAAAGTTGGTCAGGGTCCCGCCAAGCCAGCGGTGATTGATGTAATACATCCCGCAACGCTCGGCCTCATCCCGAATCGAATCCTGCGCCTGCTTTTTCGTTCCGACAAAAAGGATCTTCCCACCGTCGGCAACCAGGCTGCGGACAAACTGGTAAGCTTCTTCCAGCATCTTGACCGTTTTCTGCAGGTCAATGATGTAAATGCCGTTCCGTTCCGCAAAAATGTACTTTGCCATTTTTGGGTTCCAACGGCGCGTTTGGTGACCGAAATGGACACCTGCCTCCAACAATTGTTTCATTGAAATGATCGACATCTTGTTCCTCCCTCAAACATGGTTGTCTCCTCCGCAGCTTCCTCTTCTTCCAGAACTTTAATAAATAGAAAGCACCACTGGAAGAATCCGCTACGTGTGTTTTTCACACGCTTCATCATAGCACAAAGGAAAGCTGTAAGCAATCATCATGCCGCCGCGTGCAAAGGTATCAAAAAAATGTCACGTTCGCTTTCTCTGCTGATAGGCTGCCGACTGCAAGATGAATTGGATTTCGCCGACACCGCGGTTCATTTGCCGGGCAATTTCCGCGTCACTTTTGCCTTGCTGTTTCATCGCCAGTACCTCTTTCAGCAAATGCTGAAATGTGGAGGCCGTGCCCTGTTCTGTTATCGTTTCTTGTTGTCCAGCCGTTTCCTGGTATTGGCTCAGATGGGAGGGAGGGGGGGCATCTTGCGTTTCTTCCTGCTGCCGAAGGGTCTCCTGATGAAGGTTTTGAAGCGCCTGGATGAACCGCCTGTTTTCAGCTTCCAGCTCATCCAGCACCGTTTCCAACGAAGCCGCCACTTTCTGCTCATGGACCTTGAATTCCTTTTGGACCCTAAAATAGGCTGCCACACTGATGAGGAGGGCCAGTAAAGAGAAAATCAGCGTCAATTGTTCCATCATGTCCCACCTCTTCCATCGGCTCTCTTCCTACACTCTTCCTGCAATCCGTTTACCCATGCCCGTAAATATACGACTTTTTCTTCCCCAACATCCCCCGCAGGCGGAAGATCGCCTTCTTATGAAGCTGCGAAATTCTGGCGGCCGACAGATTCATCACGCGGGCAATCTCCTGAGGGGTTAACTCCTCATAATAATACAAGGTCAGCACGAGGCGCTCCTTTTCCGGAAGCCGCTGGATGCATTGGGCCAGAAGTTCTTGCACCTCCTGTTGGTGGACGAGCTGCGACAGCTCAGGCAGGTTTTCGTCCTTCAGCCTTTCCAGCATCGAAAATTCCTCTTCTGCAGCTTCCAGTGACTGCCACTGGGACTGTTGGCTCCGGAGCAGTTGCCGGTGCAATTCCTCCAGCTGAATCCCGAGGTATTCGGCCACCTCTTCGTCCCTCACGTGGCGCATCTTCGCCTGCTCCAGCTCTTCATATGCCTGTGTCAACTGCCGGGTTCGCTCGCGTTTTCCCCGCGGCAGCCAGTCCAGCTTCCGTAACTCATCCAAAATGGCGCCGCGAATCCGCCAGGTTGCAAAGGTCTCAAAACGCACCCCGCGCGCAGGATCATATTTTTCCAACGCGTCCCATACCCCGATCATGCCGATGCTGAACAAGTCTTCCTCATCCAGCACCGGCGTGGTAAAAAAGGCTCTGACTTGACGTTGCACCAATGGAGCACATGCTTTCACGAGTTCTTCCCGTACCTTAGGGTCATTCGTCTCTTTCCAGCGCCCCCATAGTTGTAGCCACTGTTCTTGCTCCACAGCCCTCACCCCGTCAGCCTATGGCTTTGAGTCCTGTTCCTCCTGTCGGTCTTCGCCGGCAAGCACATCCACAAATTGCCCGGCGCGCGTCTCCCGCCCTTCTTCCTCCTGCACTTTTCCGCCTGCCGGCAACAGACCTTTTGATTTCATCCAGGGAAGAAGCCATTTATCCACGGCAAAAAAGATCAGGGTAAAAAGAATGGCCGCCTGAACACATCGCCATAGCGCGATCCACCATGGATTGACCAGGAGATTCAAGACAAAAACCATCACACTGACGAAGACTGCTGTCACCAAGATCGATTTTGTAGTGCGCCCCTGGCTCATATCCAGCTTTCACCCTTAAATACCGTTTTGACAAACGTCCTGCCTGTCTCGCAATAATGCTCGACCGTCCGTCCATAGTTGCCTCCCACGTCCTCAGCGACGATTGGAATCCGGTATTGTTTCAGCAATTCCCGGCAGGTTTCCACGTTCCGCTGGCCAATATTGAGCGCATCCGGACGCTCGCCAAGTGTCCGGAACATTTGGGCGCCGCCGATTAACTTGGCGCGGAGGCGCAAGAGGGGGACTCCTTTTTGCTCCAGCATGTTGATGAGCTCTGGAATGGCCGTGGTCGCGTACTTGGCCTTCATCTCCGGCGATACCGGCAGCTCCGTGCTTGGCAGCATGATATGGGCCATCCCGGCGGCCTTCAATTGCTCGTTGAAGAGAACCACCCCGACACAAGAACCCAGACCGATCGTGCGAAGGATACAGCTGTTATCCCCGACAGCCATATCCGCCATCCGTATTAATCGTACTTCCTCCATGCCTACACTCCCAGTGCACCAAACAGCACATCCATTGATGACGGTATCGGTATGAAACAGAATGCCCCTTCGAACCGACCCTGCCCTTCAATGATTTCTGCGTCAATCACAATCGCTTTGTTTTCCAGTTGTTCCATCTCCGCCAGCCCTTCACCCAAAATGGCTCCGAGCATGTCAATCGACACGCGAGGAACCGTAACCGACATGCGCAAACCTGTCAAATCTGACAGGGCGGAAAAATAAGATGAGACCAGAATGTTCCCCATCTCAAAGAGCAGGGAGTAAGCCATTTCTGACAGCTTCTCGATTCCGTCACGCTCCCCGAGCACCACTTCAATCACCCGCTCCACGGAACGGATGTCCTGCATGAAAAACATTCTGCCTTCCACATCTCCTTGTATATCAATGACGACAGTGGCCACCGGCATGTCAGCTCCACCGCGCGCATCCAGCAGTTCCGAAAACGTCATCACCTGCACTTGCGGAACCTTCATCTGGATCCGGCGGTTGAGCAACTGGGAAAGCGCAGTGGCTGCCCGGCCGGAACCGATATTTCCCAGCTCTCTCAGCACATCCAAGCGGAAATCTTGTCTCTCGGGGGGATTCATCCAATAGACCCCCTGAAATCTTCCAGTTCCGTCAACTCCTTCTGATTCAGGGTTTTCTCCAGGTTCAACAGCACCATCACGCGTTCCCCGACCTTGGCCATGCCATCCAGATAATCTGCCTGGATGCCCCCGACAAGAGAAGGAGGCGGTTCAATTTGCTCGGCAGAGATGCTGAGCACATCCCGGACCATATCCACCACCATGCCGACCGTGATCTCCTCCAACTTGACCACGATAATCCGCTGCTGCTCCCGCTGTGCCTCTTTTCCTTCAAACGACTCGAGCGCGAACCGCTTGCGCAAATCGATCACCGGCAGCACCTCGCCCCGCAGGTTCATGACCCCCATGACAAATTTAGGCGTGCGGGGAACCCGGGTGATTTCTGGGATCCGCTCAATCGACAAGACCTGATGCACATTGACGCCGTATTCCTGGCCAGCCAGTTCAAAGAGTACATATTGTTGTTCCTGAGTGACCTTATCCTCCGCTGGCATCGTCATACCCTCCTCACATCAAACACTTTCCGGAATCGAGCTTTCTCCTGAAAACCATCAAATCGCGCTGATCTTTGTCCTTGCGTGTGCTCAAACTGCCCTACGCCTGCACAAACTGCGCCCCGTCCAGAATCAGGGCCACATTGCCGTCTCCCATGATGGTGGCGCCTGCAAACCCAAACCTGGCGCCCAGATAATTTCCCAGCGACTTGACCACAATCTCCTCCTCGCCCAGGGTTTCATCCACTTGCAAAGCAAGATACGACTTGCTCTGTTGAATGACGATATAGATGACCTCCTCATGGGGAGGAACTTCCAATTCCAGGAAATGATGAAGCCGGAACAACGGGATCCAGTCCCCGCGAAATGGGACCATTTCCACATGATGGACCTGCTTGACCTTGGCCGCCGGTATCTTGGCAATCTCGATCACGTTGGACAAGGGCAACGCGTAGGTCTCATCCCGAACCTTGACCAGCAGCGCTTGAATGATCGACATCGTCAGGGGCAGTTCAAGGCTGAACGTGGTTCCTTGTCCCGGCGTGGAGTGGACGTACACGCTGCCGCCCAATGATTCAATTTTTGTCTTCACCGCGTCCAGCCCGACACCCCGCCCGGAGATGTCCGACACTTGCTTGGCCGTGCTGAATCCCGCCATGAAGAGAAATTGGTAGACCTGAAAATCGGTGAGGCTCTTCCCTTCCTCCGGTGTGATCAAGCCCTTTTCGATCGCCTTGTTCAACACTGCTTCGCGTTGTATTCCCCTGCCATCATCGGCCACTTCAATTACCACCGAGTTGCCCCGCTGGTAGGCGGCGATCAGCAGCTTTCCTGTCTCCGGTTTGCCCAGTTGCCTGCGAACCTCCGGCGGCTCAATCCCGTGGTCTAAAGAATTTCGAATCAAATGGACCATCAGATCGGAAATTTCATCCATAATCGTCCGGTCCAGCTCCGTCTCCCAGCCACGCATCTCCAGCTCCACCTGCTTGTTCAACTCCCGGGTCAAATCCCGGATCATCCGCGGGAAACGGTTGAACATGTTTTCAATCGGCACCATCCGCAGCTTCAAGACCACATCCTGCAATTCGCCGACCAGACGGTGCAAATGATCCACCGTTTCGCCGAGTTCCGGATCATTCAGCCGGGAAGAGATCAGTGAAAGTCGGCTCCGGTCGATGACCACTTCGCTGATCAGGTTCATCAACCGGTCAATCCGGCCCAGATCCACCCGCAGCGTCTGATTCCTGGTTTGTGATTTTCCTCTCGCAGCCGCAGGCGCAGCAGGGCCAGTCTCTTGACGCGCGGCACTGGCTGCCGTTTCCGCGGCGTTCGCCGCGGCCACTTGTGTGCGGGATTCCGTTTGTTCATCCATGGGGTGATAAGGCTTCACCTGGACGTCGGTCACATCCAGGATTTCCAGGATCTCTTCCCTGATCTCCTCTTCGCTCTGCTTGGTGATGAGCCAGATGGCGAACCAATCGTCAAACTTTTCCTTTTCAATCTCATCAGCTGAAGGGTAACTGCCCACAATGGTCCCCATTTCCTCCAGATTCCGGAATACCATGTAGGCGCGCACCGATTTCAACGCGGTTTGCTCGTTCAGGCGGACCAAAACCTCGTAAGCGAACAATCCCTGCTCCAGGGCCTCCCTGATGACGGCGATTGCAGCCGCTTCCGGTTCCGGCACGACAAGGGCATTCCCGGTCTTTTCTGCTTGCCCGGAAGGCGGCGTCTCGCCTGAGACAATGGCTTTCAGCTGGGCCACCAAATCAGCCGTGTCCAGCTGATCCCCCGCCCCTGATTCAATCGACTGCAACATCGTCTCAAGCGCCGTGGCGCACGCAAACAGGGTGTCCAAAATCGGCGTCGTGACGGCCAATTGATGATTGCGGAGCTGATCCATGACGTTTTCCATTTGGTGGGTCAACTCCGCCAAGCGATCAAATCCCATGGTTGCCGCCATCCCTTTCAAGGTGTGAGCGGCACGGAACATTTCGTGAACCACTTCCACCTCTTCCGGATGCTGTTCCAGCTGGAGCAACAGTTGGTTCAGGGTATCCAAGTGCTCATACGATTCGTTGAGAAACATTTCCATATACTGATCCACAACACTCACCTCTTTCCCTGTGGTATCGACGGTGCGGAATGGAACAATTGGCGAAAACGGCTCCAAAAGCTGGGCCTTGATCTGGCAGCATCGGCAGGCTGTCCCGAATCAGCGGCAAATGGATTGAACTGGATGAAGCGCTCCGCCAAAGCCACGGTCCTGCGGGAGATGGGACTGTTCGGGTACGCGATCAGGTAAGGGGTCTGCTGATAGACCGCCTTGACCACATGCGGATCATCCGGCAAGATACCGAAGCGATGCAGGGAAAGAGACAGAAATCGTTCGGCGACGGCTTCCATCTTTTTGTGCGCCAACGCCCCCTCTCTCTCGCTTTTGGCGCGGTTGATCAGCAAATGGACGCGCAATGCTTTTTCCTCCAGGTTCAGCATTTTCAACACCGCATAGGCATCCGTCAAAGAGGTCGGTTCCGGGGTGGCGATCAGGATGATCTCGTCGGCCGCAAGCAATAGGTTCAGGCTATGCGTACTCAGACCGGCCCCAAGGTCGATCAACAGGTAGTCGGCAAAACCCCGCAATTGCATGAACTGGGCCATGAAACGCTCCAGCTTTGCTCCGGTCAGGCGAAACATCTCTTTCATCCCATGACCGCCCGAAATATATTGCAGTCCCCCTATGCCCGGAGAGATGGCTTGCCAGATGTCCCCCTCGCCCTGGAGAAGCGAAAGCAGGGTGACTTGGGGCGTTTTTCCCATCAGAACGTGCAGATTGGCAAAGCCAAAATCCGCATCCCAGATCACCACTCGACGGCCGAAATGCTGCAACGCCAGCGCAAAGTTCAGGATAAAATTGGTTTTTCCGACTCCCCCCTTGCCGCTTGTGATGGCAACCACCCTCGTCTCTTGCCGGGCGCCAGCCTCTGGTTTGGCCGCCGCTTCGGGGCCACTGCGGGCAACCGCAGCATGGCCGTCTTCCGGACTGCCTTCCCGTCTGCCTTGAAAACGCGCATCTGAGGATGCCTGCTGCTCGCCCTGCTTCAGCTGCCGAACCAACTCCCGCAGCCGCTCCGCCTGATCAGTCATCCTCTAATCCCCCCAACAACCACTTGGTCAGCGCCTCCGCCTCTGCCACCGCCAGGTCGTCGGGGACCGACTGCCCATTGGTCAAATAGGCCAGCGGCATCGAACATTGGTGCAGCAGGTTGAACAGATTTCCGAACTTGCACGTCTCATCCAGTTTGGTGAGAATGAGTTTCCGGTTCGGCAGCGAGGCAAACTGTTTTGCCAGCGCCAGCAAATCGTCGCTTTTGGCGACAGCGCTCAGGACGACATACGTTTCACTGGGCATGCCGTGTTGCAGGTAAGGTTTCAGCTCCGACAGGTGCATGGGATTGAGGTAATTGCGGCCCGCCGTATCCATGAGGATGAGGGAACATCTTTCCAGGCGCCGGATCGCCTGCCTGAATTCCTGCGGGGAAAAAACCACCTCAATGGGAATGTCCAGGATATTGGCATACGTCCGCAATTGCTCGACGGCCGCTATCCGGTACGTGTCGATGGTGATCAAGCCGACGGCAACCCTGCGGTTTAAAACGTAATCGGCGGCAATTTTGGCAATGGTGGTGGTTTTCCCGACGCCTGTCGGCCCGACAAAGTGGACAATTCGTGTCTCGTCCTGGATGGGTGGCCCGATGTGTCCGCTCAGCCACTTTGTGATCGTCTCCGCCCCGCACTGACGGACGGCTGCCCATGGGGCGTCTCCGGCGACGTGGGACTGAACCTGTTCCAGCCAATCGTAGACCAGTGTGGGATGAATGTCCTGGCTCATCAGGAAATCGGCCAATTTCCGGTGGGCGGCGGGCCAATGCGGCTGATGGTGCAGCGCGTACTGCGCAAAAGCCTGCTTCATCTCCCGCAGCTCTGCCAGCACCTGCCGGTGAAGGGCAGGCTCGGCAGACGGCTGTTGGCCGGCGGAAGCAGACGGCATCATCCGCTCCTGGGATGATTGGGAGGGTGCCGGTGAATCCACGGCCGCCATGACTTCCACCTTCTTTTTGGCAAACAGGCCCATCCAGCCGCCCACCTTGACCGGCTTGGAATCCAGAATCACCGCATCGCGCCCCAGCTCGCTGCGAATCTGTTTCATCGCTTCCGCGACCGAATCGGCCACATATTTTTTGACGATCACAGTTGAACCACTCCCACACTTTGGACTTGCACATCCGGCTCCAGTTCGTTATAGGACAGGACAGGCACATCCGGCAACCACTTCTCCAGGTAACGCCGCACATATGGACGCAAGGCAGGCGAAGTCAGAAGCAGCGGCTGCCATCCCCCTTGCGCCAACCGCGCAATCTGCTCCGAAAGGCGCTGCAACAATTGCTGCGAGGTGGCTGGATCCAGCACCAATTGCGTGCCGGATTCTTTGCGGTGGATACTGTCAGCCAGCCTCTTTTCCAGAGTAGGCGAAAAAGTGAGGACGCGGAGAATGCCATCATCCGGGCAGTACTGTTGCGTGATCTGGCGGGAGAGGGCCTGACGGACAAATTCCGTCAGCAAATCCGGATCCTGCGTGTAGCTGGCGTGGTCGGCCAAGGCCTCAAAGATCAAGGCCAGGTTGCGAATGGACACCTTCTCCCGCAGCAGGTTGGCCAGAACTTTTTGCACACCACCCACACTCAGGTGCTTGGGAACCAATTCCTCGACCAAAGCCGGTTGTTGTTCCTTCAGGTGATCGATCAACGCCTGCGTCTCCTGGCGGCTCAGCAGTTCGTGCGCATGTTTCTTGAATACCTCTGTCAGATGGGTCGCAATCACAGAAGGCGGATCCACCACCGTCAGTCCTGCCAGCTCTGCCTCTTCCCGCTGGGCTTGCGGCACCCAGCGCGCCGGGATGCCAAAAGCCGGATCCTTCGTTTCCGTGCCAGGAATTTGCTGAAGCTGTTCTTCCGGACCCATCACCAGATAATGATCCAGCATCACCTCGCCGGAAGCCACCCGCGTGCCCCTGATTTTCACCTGATATTCATTCGGGTGGAGCTGGATATTGTCCCGGATCCGCACCACCGGCAGGACAAAACCCATCTCCGCCGCCAATTGCCTGCGGATCATGACCACCCGGTCCAACAAGTCGCCCCCCTGTTTGCTGTCGGCCAGCGGTATCAAGCCGTAACCAAATTCAAATTCAACTGGATCGGTGTAAAGCAACTGATACACGTTTTCGGTACGCCGGAGCTCCTGTGCCCCCTCTTCCACGGCTGACTCTTCTGTGGAAGGCGCATCGGGCGCTTTGCTCTGCTGCATCCTCCAGGCGGCAAACGCCACCAGGGCCGCCACCGGCCAGGTACTATGGATGCCGATCGGCGTCAAGAGACCCAGCAGGGCAATCACGCCTGCCACAATGTACAGGGACCGCGGATAGGCAGTGAGCTGGGATGTGATCTCCTCCCCCAGGTTGGATTCTGAACTGGCCCGCGTCACCACAATGCCCGTTGCCGTCGAGATGAGGAGGGCCGGAATCTGCGCAACCAGACCGTCACCAACCGATAACAAGGTAAACCGGTGCAGCGATTCGCCAAAGCTCAAACCCATCATCAGCATCCCGATCACAAAACCGCCGACAATGTTCACCGCCACGATGATCATCCCGGCAATGGCGTCCCCTTTGACAAACTTGCTGGCGCCGTCCATCGCGCCGTAAAAATCAGCCTCAGCTTCAATCTGCTTCCGCCGCTGCCTGGCCTCGGCTTCCGTGATCAAGCCGGCATTCAGATCGGCGTCAATGCTCATCTGTTTTCCCGGCATGGCATCCAGGGTGAAGCGAGCCGCCACCTCCGACACGCGTTCGGCGCCCTTGGTAATGACGATAAACTGGATCAATACCAAAATGAGGAAAATGATGAATCCGACCACCGGGTTACCCCCGATGACAAAATGTCCGAACGCTTCAATGACGCGCCCGCCATACCCCTGACTCAAGATGGCGCGTGTCGTCGAAACGTTGAGCGCCAGCCGGAACAGCGTGGCGACCAGGAGCAAGGTCGGAAAAATCGAAAACTGCAGCGCCTCCCGGGTGTTCATCGCCACCATCAGGATGGCCAGGGCCAGCGTCATGTTGATGATAATCAGGAAATCCAGCAGCAGGGTGGGAAGCGGAATCACCAGCATGATCACGATCAACACGATAAACACCAGAACGGCCGAATCTTTAAACTTCACCGCGCTCCCTCCTGCCTTCTTGCGTCCCTTCCTCTCATTCCCTATCCCCCGTCACATACTCCCGCAAGCTCAAATCGTTCTGCCGGTCACTTGATACACGTAAGCCAGCACCTCCGCCACCGCCTGGAACATCTCGGGAGGAATCCAATCGCCCACTTCGGTACTGGAATACAGCAACCGGGCCAAGGGGGGATTTTCCACGATCACGACGTTGTGTTCTTGGGCAATCTCCCTGATCCGCAGGGCCACATGGCCTTTCCCCTTGGCCACCACTTGCGGCGAAGGCATCTTGTCCATGTCGTATTTGAGCGCCACCGCATAGTGGGTCGGGTTGGTGATGACTACATCGGCGTGTGGCACTTCCTGCATCATCCGCCGCATCGCCAAAGCCCGCTGGCGTTCCTTGATCCGGCTGCGAATCAGCGGATCTCCTTCTGTCCGTTTCAGCTCATCCTTGACCTCCTGCTTGGACATCCGGAGTTTTTTCTCATAATCATACCTTTGGTAGAAGTAATCAAACACCGCCAATACCAATAGCAGCGCGCCTGCGGTCAATCCGGTCTTGACGACCATGGCGCCGACATACTTCAGCGTCCCGATGAGCGGCCACTGTGCCAGGAGAATCAACTCCTCCCGCTCCAGCCAGATCACCCAGCCCACCGCCACCGTGATGACGATGAATTTCAGCAGCGACTTGACAAATTCCACCAACGCACGCAAGGAAAAAATTCGTTTCATCCCTTCGACGGGATTCAGGCGGTTCACATCCATTTTCAATGGCTGGGTTGTAAAAAGCACGCCCACCTGCAACAGGTTGCCAGCCACTCCGAGAAACAGCACCAGCCCGAACAAGGGAAGCAAAATCTTGGCCATCTCCCAGAGCATTTCTGTTAGGATCAATTGAACGCTTCGGTCTGTAACCTGCCAGTGAAAATACTCCGTCAAATCCCTGTGAAACAGGCCGGTTACCACTTCCATCAAAAAACTTCCCATGATCCCGAGCAGCGCAAACACGCCCAGGATGATCATGGCCGGCGCCACGTCGCCGCTGCGGGCGACCTGGCCTTTCTCCCTTGCCTCCTGCCTGCGCCTCGGCGTGGCTTTTTCCGTTTTTTCCATGGCCATCTCAGATCCCCAACCGTTGCATCACTTGACTCATCGCTTCAAACATCTGCTGGTACAACCAGGTCAAAACGACAAAAAATCCGGGTATCACCAGGAACAAGACGAGAATGCCAAACAGCATTTTTAACGGAAAGCCGATGACAAAAAAGTTCATCTGCGGCACGGTGCGGGCGATGATGCCCATCGCCAGATCGACAAGAAACAGGGCCGCCGCCATCGGTGCCGCGATTTGCAACGCGATCAGAAAACTCTGTGCAAAAAAGCGGGCCAGCCATTCCACATCCATGGTAAAGCTCTCCAGTCCCGCCTGACCGAGTGGGATCAGTTTGAAACTGGCCATGATGCCGCGGATGAGCTGATGATGCCCATCGATCGCCAGAAAAAACAGCATCGCCAGGATCAACTTCAGGTTGGCTGTCACGGGCATCGGCACGCCGGACTGGGGATCCACCAGGTTGGCCAGGGCAAAACCCATCTGCAAGTCGACGATCGCGCCTGCCGTCTGGATGGCTGCAAAGATCATGGAAGCCGTAAAGCCGAGAATCAGCCCGACCATCGCTTCCTTTACAATCAAGCCCAGGTAGGTTCCGTCAAGAACCAGACCGGGGTCTGCGTCAACCTGCGAGATGACCAAAAAGCCCATCGCCACGCTCAACCCCAACCGGAACGTCACGGGTACGTTCCGGTATGCAAAAAGCGGCGAGATGACAAAAAAGGTAGTCATCCGCGTCAGAACCAGAAGCATCGATAAAAACCAGGACTCGGTCCATGCTGCCATCGCTTATCCAATCCAATAGATCATTTGTTGAAACATCTCCTTTGTGTAATCCACCATCGTCGTCAGCATCCAGGGCCCAAACAAGAGCAGCGACAGAAGGATGGCGACGATCTTGGGAATAAAGGCCAGTGTCTGTTCCTGAATTTGCGTTGTCGCCTGCAAAATACTGACAAGCAGCCCGACGAGCAAGCCAGCCCCGAGCAGCGGAGTGGCCAGAATCAAGACATGGAAAATGGCATTTTTCGCCAATTGCATCACCAGTTCGCTCGTCATCGTGCCTCATCCCTTCTATCGAAAACTGACAAGCAACGATTCAACGACCAGATACCAGCCATCCACGAGCACAAAGAGCAGGATTTTAAAAGGCAACGAAATCATCACAGGCGGCAACATCATCATTCCCATCGCCATCAGGACACTGGCCACCACCATATCGATCACCAGAAACGGAATAAACAACATAAAGCCGATTTGAAAGGCGGTTTTCAGTTCACTGATGGCGAACGCCGGTATCAGCGTGGTCAGGGATATTTCCTCTACCGACTTGGGCCGCGGCGCATTGGTGTAATCCAGAAAGAGAAGCAAGTCCTTTTCCCGGGTATGGGCGGCCATAAATTTCTTCAGCGGCACGATGGCTTTCTCGAATGCTTCTTGCTGGGATATTTCTCCCGCCTGGTAGGGCTGCCACGCTGTGCGGTTGATTTCATCCGCCACCGGCGCCATCACAAACAGTGTCAAAAACAGCGCCAGGCCGATCAGCACCTGGTTGGGTGGAATCATCTGGGTCGAGAGGGCGCTGCGGACAAAGGAGAGAACAATCACGATCCGGGTAAAACTGGTCATCAGGATCAAAAACGCCGGCGCCAGGCTGAGGACGGTCAAAAACAGAAGCAATTGCAAAGTCGGCACCAAGTCGGGCGTTCCTTCCCCGCTCCCCACCGTGATCTGGACACCGGGAAAGGCCAGCTGCTGTCCTTCCTGAGGCTCAGCTGATACCGGCGCAGCCAGGAGGAAAAAGGCGACGGTGACAAAGAAGCCGACACACCAGATTTTTTTCATGGACGTCCCTCACCGTCCCTGGAAGATGCCTGCCGGGAAAGGAATCGATCCAGCCACTTGCGCCGCTGCTCCTTCAATCGTTCCAGCTTCGCCGAAAAGCGCCTGGTGATCTCCGTGGAAGGAAGGTCAGAAAGCTCTGGCGGGGCGATTTGCGCCAACAAGGTTTCCTTCTCATCCGGATCGTCAATCAGGCGCAGCAAGTGCACCTGTTCAGCCACGCCCAGGACATACACTTTTCCCGCAATTTCCACCATCTGCAGTGATTTTTGCGGACCGAGGGGAAATCCGCCCAGGTACCGCACGCCTCCGATCTCCCGCAAGAACCGCTGGCGCCTGAGAAAAAGCCTGTAAAATATGTAAATCAGCGCCAAAACCAGGGATAAGGCAGCCACCATGTTGACAAGGGCATACCCGATTCCTCCGGCAGGACGCGACGGCTCATGTTGTGGCCCGGTTTCGCCCCGGGAAGGCGATGACTGGGAAGACGTCGTCTCGGAAGCCTCCAGCGCCTCCTTCACCGTCCGTTCGCCAAAGGGGTTGTCGGCCGAAGCGACACCCCATTGTGGCCACAGCCAGAGCAATGCAAAGATGTACAGAAAGATGTAGAGGATGAACAAAGGTGACCGTTTCATGGGAATCCTTTCTAGCTGACCTTACCGAGGATTTTTTTCACCGCTTCAACCACCCTTTCCTCCTGAAAGGGCTTGACAATGAAATCCTTGGCACCGCTTTGAATCGCTTCTATCACCATTCCCTGCTGTCCCATTGCCGAACACATGACGACCTGGGCATTCGGATCAATTTTTCGAATCTCCTTCAATGCTGTCACGCCATCCATCTCCGGCATGGTAATATCCATCGTCACCAGATCTGGTCTCTTCTCTTTATACATCTCGACAGCCACTGAGCCATTTTCAGCTTCCGCGACCACTTCGAACCCGTGGCGTGTGAGGATATCTTTGAGCATCATTCGCATAAATGCTGCATCGTCCACAATCATGATGCGACCGGACATGGAAATCCCTCCTGTTGAATCCGTTTTGTTTCATTAAATGTTGCGAAGTCGTTCACGCGGATCGAGAATGTTCGTGATCCGAACGCCGAAATTCTCATCAATGACCACAACTTCACCGCGGGCGATCAATTTTTGGTTGACATAGATGTCCACCGGTTCACCAGCCAGCTTGTCCAGTTCAATGACCGAGCCGGGAGCCAGTTCCAAAATTTCCTTGATCATTTTTTTCGTCCGGCCCAACTCCACGGAGATATGCAGCGGAATGTCCATCAATATATCGAGGTTTTGCGTTTCAACCTGGGATTTTTGTTCAAATAGCGGCGTAAACTCCGGTTTTTGTACCGGGATCTGTTGTGTTTCGCCCTGAGACTGATGCGACGGCGAACCGGAAGCCGATGCCCGAAGTTCACCCGGTGAATGGTTGGTCGAATACCCAGCCTCGCTGGACACAGCTGTTGCCTTTTGACGGACCGACGCCTCCGCGTGCATCGATGCGCTGGAGGCGGGTTCTGCCTGTGCTCCTGCAGGAGCTGCCGGGACTTCTGTCGCAGCAGTCACCTCGGAAACAGTGGAAGCGGACGATGGAGATATGAGGAGCGAAACCATCTCCTTGGCAAAACTCAGGGGAATCAAGAGCATGATCGTGGAGTCGATCAGTGTGCCCACCCGCAATCTGAAGCCGATGCGGACCAGCCAATCTTCCAGATCCAGTTGATCGCTCTCCTGCTGCATGTTCACAACCCGTGCCTGAGGCGGAGAGATATTGACGACCCGCTGGTACAAGGAAGCCATGGCTGTGGCCGATGAACCCATCATCTGGTTCATCGCCTCCTGCACCGCACTCAGATGAAGCTCGGTCAGCTCATCCTCCTCATTCACCTGACCATCCCCGCCCATCATGATATTCGCAATCACGAGAGCGTCACGAATCTTGAGGACCATCAGGTTTTTTCCCAACAGCCCTTCGGTGAACTCCACTTGCAGGATCACATAGGGTGTATTGAATTCTTCGAGCAGCCTTTCTTTGCTGATTACCTGTACCTGGGGCGTGGTGATTTCCACTCGTTGCGAGAGAATGGTGGACAAGGCCGTGGCGGATGAACCGTAGGAAATGTTTCCGATCTCACCCAATGCATCGATTTCCACTTCCGTCAGCTGGGCTTCCGAGGCGAGCGTTTCAGAATCGGATGTCTCGCCCGACTGGTTCAACAAGGCATCAATTTCTTCCTGCGATAAAATCCCGTCATGACTCATGCTCTTTTCCTCCTGACCGCAATAACTCCTCGATTTGCACGCCCATCCGTTGATTGACTAACCCGGGGATCCCCAGAAACTTCACCTCGCCATCCACCTTTACCCGCAACGGCCGGTGTATCGATTGATCCAGCGTGATCACATCCCCGGGCTCGATCCCCAGCAGTTCCTTGACAGTCAGCGAAGCCCTTCCAAGCTCAACGACAACCTGCACCGTCGTGTTCAACAACTGGAGCCGGATCGGTTCGCTGTCGCCCTCCTTACGAAAGCGCTGTTGGTTGGCCATAAAATAATGCGAGGAAAGGCGCTGGATGACCGGTTCCAGGGCGATGTGTGGAATGCACAGATTGATAAACCCTTTGGTGTCGCCAATGGTCACGCTGAAAGAGCTGACCACCACCGTTTCATTCGCCGATACCAGCTGCAGAAATTGCGGATTGTATTCCACCGTCTCCACACGCGGCGAAAGTTGGGCCACATTCGTCCATGCCTCGCGAAAATGCTCAAAGGATTTGGTAAACAGCCGCTCCAAGAGCAAGCGGTCAATCTCCGTATAATTGGAAGGTACGTATTTGCCAAACCCTTGACCGCCCAATACCCGATCCAGCATCGCGTAGGAGATGTTGGGAGGCACCTCCAGCACCATCCGCCCCTGCAACGGTTCGGCCTGAAAGACAAAAAGCAGCGTCTGGCTCGGGATGGAACGGACAAATTCTTCATACGGCAACTGTTCCACCGTCTCCAGCTTGACATCCACAAAAGCCCGCAAGCGTGCGGAAAAAAAGGAACTCAGCAAACGGGCATACCCTTCGTTGATCCGTGTCAGGGAACGGATTTGTTCTTTGGACATCCGCAGCGCCCGTTTGAAATCATAGGGACGGATGCGCGCCGTCTCTTCCTTCAGCTCATCCGCATCCATCTCTCCGGAAGTCAAGGCAGCCAGCAGTTTATCGATTTCTGCCTGGGAAAGTACTTCCGCCAAGGTGATACCGCCCCTTCCTACTGCACAATCTGCTGGACCGTGTACACCTCAACCACTTTTCCTTCCTGCATGAACTGGTTGAGCCTGTTCTGAAGCTGCGTCCGCAGCTTCTGGGAACCATCCGACTTGAGCAAGTCCTCTTTCGTCTGGTCCTGCAGAAGCGAGATGATCGCATCATTTACCTGATGGGAGCGAAGTTCCAACTCTTCGACCGCCTTTTTGTTTTCCACCTGAAAGGCATACTGTACCAGGACCAGATTCCCCGACTGGAGATTGGTCTTGATCTCGGGCGATGTCCAGGTCAGCTCCCTCACCTGCACGGCATCGGGCCCTTTCGCCGATGCGCTGCCCCCCAGACGCGACTCTCCTTCATTTGGCAGTCCGTAAGCAAAGAGCAGGAAGATCCCGGCGGCAATAATGAGCAGCAAAACGGTAATCAGGACAAGTAATACCATGCGAAACTTAGTCATCGGCAACCTCCGTACTCTGTCTGACGGTGACGGCGGCGAGCCCCACCTGGCGGTAAAACGCCGTGACCCGCTCCGCCACTTCCTCCATGGTTTCGCGTACAATCATTTTTTTGCCGGTGGTCAGGGTGATCACCGTGTCGGGAACCATCTCCACCGTTTCAATGAACAAGGCGTTGACGCCCACAGGCGCGCCGTTGAGCTTGGTCAAGCGAATCAACCGCCGTCACCCTTTCCCTTCACGCTTTAACGCTTGAGGTTAACCAGCTCCTGGAGCACCTCGTCCGAAGTGGTGATGATCCGGGAGTTGGCCTGGAAACCCCGCTGCGCGATGATCATTTCGGTGAACTCCTCCGACAGGTCCACGTTGGACATTTCGAGGAAGCCACTGTAGATGGCGCCGCTGCCAGTTTTTGGATCATTGGGTGTCGTGATGTGATCTTCCAAATTACCAATATCTGCATTCCCTGTATATTGATATAAAGAATTTCCTACTTTCAGTAGTCCTTCAGGGTTTTGCACCACAGCCATTGCAATTTTATATGGAAGAATGTACTTTTCCCCATCACTACCTAGAACCTCAATCGTTCCATCTGAACCAATGGAGTAATCAACGATTTCGACTGGCGTATTTGCAGTGCCATCACCATCTGGG
This sequence comes from Bacillus thermozeamaize, assembly GCA_002159075.1. NCBI lineage: Bacteria > Bacillati > Bacillota > Bacilli > Caryophanales > Bacillaceae > Bacillus > Bacillus thermozeamaize. The sequence goes on along the minus strand of LZRT01000062.1, from coordinate 49,289 downwards.
TCATGTCCCAAGATATCATTCGTTCCTTTAAAATCTGATGGTTTTACAGCTATACCATATCCAGTCCTTCCAGAAGCCTGTACATATGCTGGAGGTGTAGCTTGAGCGTCAAAATAATATGCACCTGCCGGGACATACTTCAAATTGATAGCTAAATAATTTTGAGCTGGGGTTCCCGGATTGTTATTAGGAACTGTAACCGGCGTACCCGCTTGGATTCTTGGAACTAACGTGTTACTAGGATTACCTATAACCAACTCGACTCCCACCACTTTCATCCCACGGGTATCCACCAAATCACCGTTGGCATCCAGTTTGAAATTACCCGCCCGTGTCAAATATTTCACATTTCCTCCATCTCCAGTGACCAGGAAGAATCCATCCCCGTCAATGAAAAAGTCCGTCGGATAGTTGGTGGTCTGCGGGCTGCCATTCATAAACTTGGTATCAATGGAAGAAATCGTCGCACCCAAACCTACCTGCTTCGGGTTAACGCCTCCTCTTGGAGCTGCCGGAGCGGTGGCGCCCTGAAGCGTCTGGCTCATGATGTCCTGGAACATCACCCGGGAACTTTTAAAGCCGACGGTATTGACATTGGAGATGTTGTTGGAAACCACGTCCAGTTTGGTCTGGAAGTTCCTCAAGCCGGAAATTCCGGAGTAAAATGAGCGAAGCATCGGTTCAACCTCCTTTTCGGAATAGGTTCACCATAGAGCAGGGTTGAATTGGATTGTCCCTTTTTGCGGTTTTCCCGCCTGACGTTCCCTCAGCATGTTTTCAACGTACGGCATCGCTGTTGGAAATTACTCTGCCGGAGGCTTGTATTCCAGCGCGCCTTTGATCTCCCGCAAGGTCTGCTGGATTTCTTCCAACACCTTCAACATTTTTTCCTGCCCCTGTGCCACGGCAATCATCTGCTCCAGGGCGCTGAACTGCGCCAGCTGGACGATGAATTCACGGTCCTCCATCGGCGCCAGCGGATCCTGGTATTTCAGCTGCGTGACGAGGAGCTTGAGAAAGTCATCCTTGCCAAGGATTTGTTTAGCTTCCCGCTCGTTGGACGGTTGCGTGTTTTGGCTGTTCATCACGCTGGCGGTGCTGCCCACGGCAAACGCCGGCATTCAACTCCCCCCTTTTGTTCCAAGGCCATCTGCCAAGGACCTCATGGTCCACTCATCCATTTCATCTATTCCGAATGCAACACGCCTTAAACGCTTAAATCAATTCCCTCATGCGATGTGGAAACAGGACCGCCGCGGTACAATCCTTGTCCCCTAAATTCCTCACCTTCTATTGCCTGGTAACGGCTGGCTGCGAAAGCTGTATTTCCATCCCCGTGCTGCTGGCCTGCGCTGTTTCTTTGTTCCTGATAAAACGAAGCACCCTGTTCATGCCAGTGGAAGGGCGAATCCTCTCCCACAGCTACGGTGATTTTGTCCACTTGCAGCCCTTGTTGCGCAAATGCCTGCTGAAGGGACTGGAGCTGGCTTTCCAGTACATCCCTGGCCAACCGGTTGTCGACATAAAGATGTGCCTGGAGCGTCCCCTGATGGAGGATCAGCTTGACATGAACCGTTCCGAGCTGTTCCGGGTATAGCTGAAAACGGGCTTCGTAACCCCTTCCCTCCAGCGTGTCAAAGCGGGAGAGAAGCAACCGGACAGAGGGAATGGGCTGCGCTGCGTCACGGACCGGGTTCTGACTCGCCTCGGTTTGAGTAAGCCACTGGAGAAAGGAACGATCCGCCGGCGCTGTCGCCTGTGTTGAACCCGTCTGGAAGGAGGAGGATTGTATGTTGCCGTACAGCTCATTCTGAGCTTGGCCGGATGAGCCATCCCGACCAGACCCTGCACGAGCGAAAGCGCCCTGCATCAGGGATTCCCTCGCCAGATTGACAGCCAGCTCGCCTTGTTCATTCCATCCAACGTTCAACCGTCCATTGGCCCCTTGACGCTGCAATCCAACTTCCTGAATAACTTCCTGAATGACGGATTGCAAATCCTGGCCTGAAAATGCTTGTCCTCCATGTCCTTGATAATGAGCAAGGATCATTTGAAGTGTATCGGGTGTCACGCGGGCCAAGAACGACTGCTCTGGCGGATTGCCTTGCTGCTGCATCAACATCTGCAGCCAATTCAACAGTTCCTGTTCTCCAACCACTCCGGCAGGAAGGTTGCCGACACTGTGCGGAAGTTGGATGTGCCCTGCCATCGCTATTTTTTGGAGCCATTGCCGCAAGATGGTCTGATCGATGCCATTCAAGGCCATCAGTGAATTTTGGTTCAATCGGCTTAGCGGGTCTTCTCCACCTGTTTTGCCGCCAGAGTTTGGTGCGTCACCCTGTTTCGCCATACCGGACAGGGCCTCGGCTTGAAGCAGAAAAGGTTGAAAGAGCGCGGCCAGCCAGGATTGGAGCAGCGTATCCAACGTGCCCTGGGACGGCACATCCGGTACAGGCTGCAGCCCCTCATTTCCGGGTTGGCTTGAATGGACGCCGGACAGCCCTCCGGAAGGAACTTCAGAAAGCAGGGAGGCTTGCAGCCATTCCGCAAAAGGGGTGACGGGTCTGTTGCCTGAAGAAGCGCTGTTCAGCGAAGCTCCCTGGCTTCCTTTGCCGACAGGGACTGTTGAACCGGCTGACATTCCTTGAAACCACATGTTGCTCACCTCCTTTGACCTATACTTTATGACGATCCCCTGACCAATTGCCGGCCGATATCCGTGGCAACATCCGCATCCAGGGCAGCCATGATCCGGGCCCTCGAGCCGGGATTCATGGAGCGCAGAATCTCCAGCGTTCCGGTCCGATCGCGGTTCCACCACTGCTGCAAAATGTCCGCGGCCGGTTCAGGTTCCATGGCGGCAAGAGTCTGGGCCATGTCGGCTGCCGTGACCGGCTGCGCCGCCGGTACGGAGGATGACGCCGGCAATGCTTGCGCCAGCCGAGTTCGCACCAGATCCAAGTCGGTCTTTTCGTCCAGCGGAGGTATTTCCTGTATCGCCAGTGTAAACTGCGCTGCCGTCTGCGGGTCAAAGCGTGGAAGGATGCGGCTGCGTTCCCTGTCGCTCATCGCTTTGAGGATCAGCGCCGCCTCTGCCCGGGGCATCGCCTGGAGAATGGCGGCTGCCTTGCTCGGGGACATCTTGCTGTAAAGGTTGGCTGTCGCTTTCAGCTGCCGGTACTGTTCTTCCGGCGCCGCCTGCTGTTCATCCTGCTGCCCCTTCTCCTGCTGTTCGCTCAGTTGCCGGTTGAGCTGCTCCACCTGATTCTCCAGCTGGCGGTTGGCATCCTGCAGCCTGGCAACTTCTTGGCGCAAAGCATCCGTCTCCTTTTCCAGCGCTTGCATGCTTTTTTCGCCTTCCTGGCGGTTTGCCGACAGCGGCCAGCCAGGAGGAGCAAACAGATACCAGAGAACTCCCGCGGCGATCAACAAGAGGAAGAACACAGGCAATATGACCTTCAGCCGGCTATTTTTCGCTTGCTTTCCTTCATGGTTGCCTTTGGCCATCCCTGTCCCCCCCTACGAACGATACGCATGACGGTGGCTGGCCAGCTCATCCAGCTCCTTTTGTTCACGCCTCTGTGCTTCGGCAAGTTGCTTCAGCAAAATCATCTGATTCAGCTTGAACCACATTTTTTCATCCACGGAACGAGAGATGACCTCCTGGCGCTTCTCTTCCATCCGGTGGACAGCCTGTTCGACCTTTTGCCGCTGGAAATGGATCTGTTCCTTCATCCGTTGCTGATAAAGATCCCATTGCGACCAGAATCCGGCAGGAAGAGGTCTGGCTCCTTCAAGGAACTGTTCCAGCATTTTTTCCTGTTGCAGCTGGAAGCGGAGCATTTCTTGCAGCCTGTGATCCTCCTGTTGCTTGTGGTCGATGGCCTGTACCAGATGCTGCTGGCTCTGCTGCCGCGCAAGCTCCTTCAAATGGGCGATCCGTTTCGCCATCTCTGGTCTGATCATCCGAATCTCCCGTCCTCCTTCTCATTGGCGCCAGGAAATCGACAGCCGGCCGCCTTCAGTCTGTCAATCCTCCCCATGCGGAGGCGTCGATTGCCCGGAACGCTTGCCTTCCAGTTGCTCGTAAAGGTCGAACAACGCCTGCATATTGGCCTCGAAGCTGCTCGCTTCATCCACATCCTGCTTGAGAAAGGCTTGAATCATCGGAAAGGCCCTGACCGCCTGGTCCACTTTCGGCTGGTGACCTGCCTGATAGGCCCCGATGGTGATCAAATCCTCATGTTGGCGATAAATGGACAGCAATTCTTTCACCCGGTTGGCTGCCTGCCGCTGCGTCTCCGGTATCACTTCATCCATCACCCGGCTGACGCTCTGCAGGACGTCAATCGCCGGAAAGTGTCCCTGCTGCGCCAGTTGGCGTTCCAGCACGATGTGGCCATCCAGAATGCCGCGAACGGCATCCGAGACCGGTTCATTCATGTCATCTCCGTCCACCAGTACCGTGTAAAAAGCGGTGATCGAACCTTTTGTCCCGGTGCCCGTCCGTTCCAACAGCTTCGGAAGGTGCGCAAACACGGACGGCGGATAGCCGCGGGTGGCGGGTGGCTCGCCGCTGGCCAGCCCGACCTCCCGGGCGGCCATCGCAAAACGGGTCACCGAATCCATCATCAGGAGGACATCCCGGCCTTGCTCGCGGAAAAACTCGGCGATGGCAGTGGCCACGACAGCCCCCTTCATCCGAACAAGGGCCGGTTGATCAGAGGTGGCCACCACGACGACAGAACGTGCCAGTCCTTCCGGGCCGAGGTTTTTGTCAAGAAAGTCGCGCACCTCTCTGCCCCGTTCGCCGATCAGGGCGATGACGTTCACGTCGGCATTGGTGTTGCGGGCAATCATCCCCAGCAAGGTGCTTTTTCCCACGCCGCTGCCTGCGAAGATGCCCATCCGCTGGCCCCTGCCGACGGTCAACAGGCAGTCAATGGCCCGTATACCGGTGCCCAACGGCTGGCGGATCGGCTGCCTGCAGAGGGGATTTTCCACCTGCCTGGCCGTAGAAAAAGGGGTCATGGCAGGAAGAGGTCGCCCATCCAGGGGCTGACCAAGCCCGTTCAGCACCCGGCCCAGCAGCTCTTCGCCAACCTGGATCGCAAACGGCGAGTGGGTGCTGACCACCCGGCTTCCCGGGCCGACGCTGCTGATTTCACCCAGCGGCATCAAAAGCAGGCGGCCTTCACGAAAGCCCACCACTTCGGCCAGCACCGGTTCGTCCTGCGGTCGGGGAAATATCTGGCAAAGTTCGCCGATATTGGCCTCAAGGCCCATCGCCACGACGGTCAGGCCAATCACTTCCACCACCCGTCCGATCCGCCGATAAGGATTCAGTTGCGGCAGCGCCTCAATATACTTCGACAGGTGAATATTCATGGGATATCCTCTTCTCCCGCAACGCCATCAGCTGCTCCCGGATCGTGGCCAACTGAGCGTCCAGTGTCGCCTCAATCGTTCCATGCTCGGTGTGAATGACGCAGCCCGGGCTTGCCACTTCCGGATCGACAGCGATCTCAATCAGCCGTTCTCCTTCCAGCAGGGCGGACAAGTCATGGCGGAGTGTTTCGACGGCCGGCAAGTCAGACGGATGAACGACCAGGCGCACCCTGCCTTGCAGCCGGTTTTCCCGGAACGCCTGACGAATCAATTGCCGGGCGGTCTCTTCCTGCTGTTCCGCCAGTTGTCCGAGAACCTTGCGCACGATGGCCAGGCACAGCAGGAGGACATCGTGTTCCGCCTCCTGTATCATCTGTTCCTTGATCTGTGTGGCATGCCACAGGAGTTCATTGATCTCCCGCAAGCGACCCTGCCACTCTTCTTCCGCCCGGGCAGCTCCTGCCCGGTACCCTTCTGCCAGCCCCTGTTCCCAGCCTGTCTGGTATCCTTGCTCTCTGGCTTCCTCCCGCAGGCGTGCCAGTACTGCCTCCTCCTGTTCCCGCCACCGCGCCAGTTGTTGGCGGCTTTCTTCTTCCAGGCGCCGCGCCTTTTGGCGGGCTTCTGCCAAGATGGAATCGGCCAGCCGCCGTACCGGCTCGGTCAACTCCATGGGCGTCTTGCCGGCAGGTTCCGCTTTTCCATCACCGTGGGTGAGATGCCTGGGGCCAATCGTCACGGGGCCAGACAATGGGGCCTGACCAGCGAGACGAATAATCCGTCCGGTTTTTTGCAAGTTAGACAACGATCTCATCTCCTCCGCCGCGAGAAATGATGATCTCGCCCATCTCCTCCAGACGGCGAACCACCGAGACGATACGCATCTGCGCTTCTTCCACATCACGGATGCGCACAGGACCCATATAGGACATCTCTTCCTGGATCATCTCCCGCATCCGCGAGGACATGTTCCGGAAAATGGCCTCCTTCACCTCGTCGCTGGCCACTTTCAGGGCCAGTTGCAGATCGGTGTTGTCCACATCCCGGATCACCCGCTGGATGGAACGATCATCCAGCGTGACGATGTCCTCAAAGACAAACATCCGTTTTTTGATCTCCTCTGCCAGCTCCGGCTCAGTGAGCTCCAGTCCTTCCAGAATGGCCTTTTCCGTCGAGCGGTCGACCCCATTGAGGATGGAGACGACACTTTGAATGCCCCCTACCTCTTCATAATCCAGGTTGGCCATCGTCGACAGCCGCTGTTCCAGGACACGCTCGACCGAATGAATCACATCAGGTGAGGTGCTTTCCATCTTCGCGATCCGGCGTGCCACATCCACTTGTTGCTCGCTCGGCAGGGAACTCAGGATCATCGCCGCCTGTTCCGGTTCAAGATAGGAAAGGACAAGCGCGATGGTCTGCGGATGTTCATTCTGGATGAAGTTGAAAATCTGCATCGGATCCGCCTTGCGGGCAAATTCAAAGGGGCGAACCTGGAGGCTGGCCGTCAGGCGGTTGATGATTTCCCTTGCCCGCTGTTCCCCCAGCGCTTTCTCCAAGACATCCTTGGCATATTGAATCCCGCCTTGCGATATGTATTCATGCGCCACCCAAATTTCCTGAAACTCCTTCAACACACTGGAGGTCATCTCCGGTGTCACCTTTCGAAACGCCGCAATCTCCAGTGTCAGCTCCTCAATTTCTTCCTCATTGAGATGCTTGAACACTTCGGCGGAAAACTCCGGCCCCATGGAAATCAACAGGACGGCCGCTTTTTGCTTCCCTGTCAGCTTGCGGGTTGCCACATCAACCCCTCCTTACCCATGGGTTCACCCCTCCGGTCATACCTTCAATCTTCCTGCATCCAGGTGCGCAAGAGCTGGACAAATTCTTTCGGTTCTTTGCGCATGGCCTCTTGCAATTTCTTTCTCATCTTGCTTTCATCTGATTCTTCAAGCAACACGGGCAACTCCTCGGGAGGATAAACAGTTGTCAATTTTGCCGTCTCCCCGAGCTCTTCCGCCTTCCGGCGACGGCGGAACCACCAGAAGAGAAGCCCGCCCAGCAACAGGATGCCTCCAGCAACAGAAGCCCAGAGTTGCCAGGAATTGTACCACGGTTCCTCCGTTTGGGCATGTCCTTCAAATATCCGGTAATCGACCGCGATCTTGTTCTGGATGTCGGCAGGCGTCCAGTTTTGCCCGCTGCCGCTCAAGGAAGCGCTGACGATGCCTGTGAGCATGTTTTGGATGCGCTCCCGGTCCTGCTCAGCAGCCGCCAAATCGTTCGGATCCCGGGGTTCAAACCAGACCGCCACCGAGAGATCTTCCACCCGGTAGGGACTGGCGACTACTTCCTTTCTGATCCGGTTCACCTCATAATTGATGCGTTCTTCCAGGCGTTCGTAGTTGCCGCCCTCGGCCTCACCCTCACTGACGTACCGGGGCACCTCGCCGCTGCCTGTGCCGACCACTCCACCGGCTCCCAGACCGCCACCGGTCGATTGTTCCTGAATGTTCTCCTCACTGATGGGCAACCCCCGGTCGTCGACGACCGGCTCCACCAGGTTTTCCTGCCGCTTCTCCTGATCAAAGTTCAGGTTGGCGAAAACCTGGACGATCACCCGATCAGGACCGAAAATGGCCCCCAGCGTCCGTTGAATCTCCTGCTGCAGGCGCTGTTGGAAATTGACCCTGATTTTTTCTTGCTGCTCGTAGGCCGAACCCAAAATGGTATCAGATTGTCCCGTTTGGGTGGTCGAAAGCAGCATGCCGTTTTGATCGACGAGCGAAATGTTTTCAACGGGCAGATTGGGCACGCTTTTCGAAATGAGCTGGTACAGGCTGTTAATCTGTTGGGGTTCCAGGCGGGTGCCCGGTTCCAGCTCCAGGACGACCGAAGCGGTGGCCGGGTTTTGCTCATCGGTCAGCCAAACGCTCCGCTGCGGCATCGTGATCATCACATCGGCATCCTTGACGCCGTCCAGTTGCTTGATCAACCGCTCCAGTTCCCCTTCGATGACGCCCTTTTCCAGCACTTTGAACTGTTCCTGCGTCATGCCCAAACCCAGGTTTTGCATGAACACTTCATAACCGATGGAACCGCTCTGAATTTTATCCGCCAGCTGTACTTTGACATTCGCCGCCTCCGACTTGGGCACCGAAACCATCGTTCCGTCTTGCGACAGGCGGTAAGGTATTCCCATTTCCGTCAGTTGCTGGGTCACCGTCTGGGCGTCCTTCGGTTCCAAATCGTAAAAGACGACTTCATATTCCGGCCGCGTCAACCAGACGACAAGGGAAACCAGCAGAATGATTGCCGCAAGAACAGCTGCGAGATAAAAAATTTTCTGCCTCCTGGAAAATGTTCCCCACCACTCAGTAAGACGTGACCAATACTGCTTCAGGGTTTCGTTCACCATGTCACCTCGTGCTCACTCTTCCGCTTTCATTGCAAAATTTCATGGCAGGATAGCCTGCCAGCCATCCTCTGGCCACGTGAGACGGCCGGTTAGATTTGCATCCGCATGATCTCCTGATACGCTTCCACCACTTTGTTGCGGATTTGAACAGCCATCTGCAGGCTGATGGCGGCCTCTTCGGCGGCAATCATCACATCGTGCAGGTTCTCGGCCTGCCCGCTGACCAGCTGCTGTGTCATCTGTTCGGCGCGGATCTGTTGTTGGTTTACCTTTTGTAGCGCTTCTGCCAAAAACGTCTTAAAGCTGTCCGTGATTTCGCGCGAGACGGTTTGCTGCGGGGAATGGACACCCTGACCTCCGTCAATGCCCGGTGCCATCAGCTGATTCATCACAGAACTGAGCAAGCGGATCAACCCCTTCCAATTTCAAGCGCTTTGGCCAGCATGGTCTTGCTTGCCTGAAAAGCGGTCACATTGGCCTCATACATCCGGGTGGCGGTCAGCATGTCCACTTGTTCCTTCAATATGTCCACATTTGGCAAAAGGACATATCCTTCAGCGTTGGCATCCGGGTGCTCCGGCATGTATACTTGCTGAAAGGGTGTCGGGTCCTCCACGATGCGCCTGACCACCACGCCCTGGCCAGGCCCGATCCTGCCCATCGCTTTCTGCAAATGGCTGGCAAATCCGCCCCCCAACGGGGCAAACTGAACCATCTTCCGCCGGTACGGCAGCCACTGGCCGTCCACGTATTGGCTCCGCGTCGTCTGGGCATTGGCGATGTTGGAAGCCACCACATCCATGCGGAAACGCTGGGCCGTCAAACCGGATGCGCTGATTGCCAGTCCGTCAAACATCTGCATCACGCTTATCTCCCTTCAAGGACACGTCGGTATTGCGCCAGGACATGTGAGGTCTGTTGAACCAGCGCCTGATACCAGAGGGCATTCTGCGCCATGGACGCCATCTCGTAATCCAGATCCACATTGCTCTGGGCATTGGAGTTGGTCAGGCGCCCTTCCTGAACCACCTGAATCTCCGGCACGGGACTTTTGCCGATCTGCAGATGGCGGGGATCCGTTTTCTTCCCGATGAACGCGTGCCGGTCATACGCATCTTTCAAAACCTGCGCAAAACGCACATCTGAACGGCGAAAATAAGGTGTCTCCGCATTGGCCACATTGTCGGCCAACACCCGCTGCCGGAGTGCGGCGGCATCCAGCGCAAGGTTCAACTCAGGAGGGAGAATGGTCATTTTCTCACTTCCTTGCCTCATACGATGGATTGGATGTCAGTCGTATACCATTTGCTGCAATTTTATTCAATATTTGTCTTATTCGACATAAGAAATCCTTTTCCTGCACCTTTCACCTCTTTTCGCTAAAATTTCACTGAATGAAGATACCGCCTCATAAAACGATTTTCGTGCACATACTTAGATCTCAGAAGCGAAATAAATAAGCCTTGTCGCAAAACGACAAGGCACCCCAAGTGCAGCATGGCAGTCATGGCGCGGCATCTCGCCGCGCTTTAGACCCATTGCTTTGCGCCGCCAGCTTTCGCTGGGTTTGCCCTGTCCTGGGAAATCACATTGGAAATATTTATCTATTAATTGGTCAGTTTTACCATACCACAAATTTCATAGGACGACAATAAGATACATAAATAAACATAGAAAAACAAAAAATCCCTCCTCTTGCGGCCACAGATCACCGAAGAGGAAGGATTGGCGAAACGTTTCAATATGACACGCGCCCTGCCATCAGGATTCTGCCTTCAGTTTTTCCAGTTCGGTCAGCAGCTTTTCATTCAACACCTTGATGTAGGTTCCCTTCATACCGAGCGAACGGGATTCAATCACCCCGGCACTTTCCAGCTTCCGCAGCGCATTGACGATGACAGAACGGGTAATCCCCACCCGATCCGCAATCTTGCTGGCGACCAAGAGCCCTTCCTTGCCGTTGAGCTCTTCGAAAATATGTTCAACTGCTTCCATTTCGCTGTAGGAAAGGGAACCGATGGCCATTTGGACGACCGCCTTGCTGCGGGCCTCCTGTTCGACCGCCTCCGAACGCTCACGCAAGATCTCCATGCCGACAACCGTCGCGCCGTATTCGCCCAGAATCAGGTCATCATCCACAAATTCCTTGTTCAGTCGCGCCAAAAGCAACGTGCCGAGACGCTCCCCGCCGGCAACCACCGGAACGAGGGTCGTGTAGGCCTTGTCCAAAATGCCGCGCATTTCTACCGGAAAAACGGTGAGCGGGCTGTCCAGCGTGATGTTCGCCTTCGTCTCATCTTCCTTCAACAGCAGGTTGTTGTACTCCTGGGGAAAACGGCGGTCCTCGATCATCTTGTTCAGGCGATCATTTTCGATCGGCGTGTAAATCGAGACGCCCAGCATTTTTCCTTTCCGGCTGACGACAAAGGTATTCGCTTCAATGACATCGCTCAACACTTCAGCCATCTCATTGAAATTGACAGCATGTCCTGCCGTTCTTTGCAAAAGACGGTTGATTCGACGTGTTTTGGCTAGCAGATTCATCGTTACAACATCCTCCTTCTCAAGGCTTCTTTTTTTCTATTTTAACATTTATAAAATATATTGACTTAAATCCTCATCTTCCACAATCGGTCCCAATTTTTCCCTGACATACTCAGGGGTGATTTCCACTTTTTCCAGATTGATGTCCGGCGCCTCAAACGAAAGATCCTCCAGCAATTTCTCCAGCAGCGTGTGCAGTCTGCGGGCGCCAATGTTGTCTGTCTGCTGGTTGACTCTGGTGGCCAATCTGGCGATTTCGCGGATCGCTTCTTCCGTAAAGTGAACCTGGATACCTTCCGTTTCCAGCAACGCACTGTACTGTCTCAACAAGGCGTTTTTCGGTTCCTTGAGGATCCGGACAAAGTCCTCTTCGGTCAGGTTATCCAGTTCGACGCGAATCGGCAGCCGGCCCTGCAGCTCAGGAATCAAGTCTGACGGTTTCGCGATGTGAAAAGCTCCCGCAGCGATGAACAGAATATAATCGGTCTTCACCGGACCGTATTTTGTCATCACGGTAGAACCTTCGATGATCGGCAAGATGTCCCGCTGTACCCCCTCACGGGAGACATCCGGGCCATGCTCCTTGCTGGCGATCTTGTCGATCTCATCGATGAACACGATGCCGGATTGTTCCACTCGCTGGATCGACTCCCGGATCACCTCTTCCATGTCGATCAGTTTCATCGCTTCCTGCTGAGTCAGGATCTTCCGGGCTTCCCGGATGGGAAGGCGGCGCTTTTTTGTCTTTTTCGGCAGGAAACTGCCAAACAACTCCTGCATGTTAATGCCCATCTGTTCAACGCCGGTATTGGAAATGATCTCAAACATGTTTGGAATATTGTCTTCAACCTCGATTTCGATGAGCTCATCTTCCAGCTGTCCGCTGTTCAGCCGTTCTCGAATCTCCCGGCGTTGTTGCTCCAGTTGCTGGTCATGGAAAGCATCCTCCGGCTCTTTGCCATCATCAGGGTTAAAGAGCAGTTCCAAGGGGTTTTTAAACGGCCTCGTTTTGCGCTGGCCAGGAACAAGGATGGAAATAATCCGTTCATTGGCCATCTGTTCGGCCCGATCCTGGACCTGTTCAATTTTCTCCTGCTTGACCATGCGAACGGCGATTTCGGTCAAATCGCGGATCATCGATTCCACATCGCGACCCACATACCCTACCTCGGTGTACTTTGTCGCCTCCACCTTGATGAACGGCGCCCCCACCAGCTTGGCCAAACGGCGGGCAATTTCTGTCTTTCCGACACCAGTCGGGCCGATCATCAAGATGTTTTTCGGCACAATCTCATCCCGCATTTCCGGCGGCAGCAGGCTCCGCCGATAGCGATTGCGAAGGGCAACCGCGACGGCCTTTTTGGCTTGTTGCTGACCGACGATGTATTTGTCCAGCTCGGCGACAATCTGCTTGGGCGTCAGCGTCTGGTTCATCCATTCCCGCCTCCCTCTCCCGCCAACGTCTCCACGACAATCTGGTGATTCGTGTAGACGCAAATGTCGGCAGCAATGGACAACGCCGTTCTGGCCATCTCCTCGGCGCTCAGGTGAGGAGCATGTCGCTTCAGCGCCCTGCCGGCAGCCAAGGCGTAATTGCCACCGGATCCGATGGCCATCATCCCGTCATCCGGTTCAATCACCTCTCCACTGCCTGAAACAAGGAGGAGGCGATCCTGATTCATGACCAGGAGGAGGGCTTCCAAGTGGCGCATCAGTTTATCCGTCCGCCACTCCTTGGCCAGTTCCACCGCCGCGCGCAGCAGGTTCCCGCCAAACTCTTCGAGGTTTTCCTCAAAGCGTTCAAACAAGGTCAGTGCATCGGCCACGGAGCCGGCAAAACCGGCCAATACCTGGCCATGATACAGGCGGCGCACCTTTTTCGCCTGATGTTTCATGATCGTGGCCTCACCAAAAGTGACCTGCCCGTCGCCGGCCATCGCCGCCTGTCCTTGGTGATGTACGGCAAAGATCGTGGTGGCGTGAAACATCCCCCTCATGGTTTTGCCCCTTTCGCTCGCGGGTGTGCATCCACATAAACCTGGCGCAACGCCTCCCGGGTCGTATGTGTGTAGATCTGGGTAGTAGAGATGTGCGCATGTCCCAACAGTTCCTGCACCACCCGGATGTCGGCGCCGCCGTTTAGCAGATGTGTGGCAAACGTATGCCGAAGCACGTGTGGGGACAGGTTGATCAGATTGGCGAGCTGCCTTGCATACTTGTCCAGGAGACGGCGAATGCTGCGGTCACTCAGACGGGTTCCCCGGTGATTCAGAAACAGCGCCCCCTGATCGAGCCCATCCTTACATTTGGCCGCAAGCTGAGGCCTTCCTGATTTCAAGTATTTCCCAATCGCCATAATTGCATAACTTCCCAGCAAGACGATTCGCTCTTTTCTTCCTTTCCCCCACACCCGGGCCTGGCCAGTCGCCAAATCCACATCTTCCAAATCCAGGCCCACCAACTCACTGACACGCATCCCAGATGCATAAAGCGTTTCGACAATCGCACGATCCCGTAAGCCGAGTGGTGTCCCGGTGTCAATGACTGCCAGGAGTTGTTCCACCTCCCGCGGGTATAGAAATCGAGGCAGACGTGCCTCCGTTTTTGGTGTAGCCACCAGCATCAGCGGGTTATCTGTCAGCCGTCCCCGTTGGATCAAATGCTTGAAAAGACTGCGCAGGGTGGCCAGCTTGCGGGCGATGGTGCGGCGGGCATACCCTTTGTCATACAGATGACTCAGGTAGGCCCTCACCGTATACACATCCACCTCCGCAAAACTGGTGCGGGAACGCTCTTCCAGAAATTCGGCAAACTGCCGGACATCCTGCTGGTACTGGCGGAGAGTATGAGTAGAGAAATGGTGTTTTGCATGGAGCATGTCGATGAAATCTCGACATTCTTCTACAAGAGTAGACATCTTTTTCACTCCATTCAAAACAAACATATAACATAATAGCACAATTGAAAAGAGCCTGGCAAGATAAATTGTGTATTTCACGTGAAAAATTCTGAACGCCCGTTCAGTCTAGCCTTGCGACGTGGCCGGTTCCGCCTCATGGTAGCCACATACGGTACATACAACGGATTTCTCCTGTTTTTTGCCCTTTTTCTCCACCATGAGCGACTGGCACTGCGGACAGGCCTTTTCCACCGGCTTATCCCATGACACGTAATCACATTCCGGATAGCGATCGCATCCGTAAAAGGTACGACGCCGTTTGGTTTTGCGTTCCACGATTTGGCCGCCGCACTTCGGACATTGGATGCCAGTGGATTTTACAATGGGCTTGGTGTTGCGGCATTCCGGAAAACCGGAACAGGCGAGAAACTTGCCAAAACGCCCGTACTTGAAGAGCATCGGACGGCCGCACTTTTCGCAGGTTTCATCGGCCACCTCGTCCTGGATCTCGACACGCTGCATCTCCTCATGGGCCCGTTTCAGTTTTTGCTGGAATTCCTTGTAAAAATCATCCAGGAGTTTAACCCATTGGATCCGCCCTTCCTCTACCAGGTCCAGGTTCTCTTCCATTTGCGCCGTAAATTCCACGTTCAAAATGTCGGGGAAAAATTCCTCCATCAGCTGGATGACGAGCTCACCCAGCTCCGTCGGGACAAACCGCTTGTCCTCCAGGCTGACGTAACCGCGTTTTTGGATTGTCTCCAGCGTCGGGGCATAGGTGCTTGGCCGGCCGATGCCGAGCTCCTCCATCGTCTTTACAAGACGCGCTTCCGTGTAGCGGGGAGGCGGTTGTGTAAAGTGCTGTTCCGGTGAAATCTTTTCCAGCATGGGCCGATCCCCTTCAGCGAGCGGCGGGAGAAAGCCTTCTTCTTCAACCTGGTCATCCGTTCCCTCAATGTAAACTTTCATAAAGCCAGGAAATTTCAGTTTCGAACCGCTGGCCCGAAACACCGCCTGGCCAGCCACCAGTTCCGCAGAGACGGTATCCAGGATAGCGGAGGCCATTTGACTGGCGACGAAGCGTTCCCAGATCAGTTTATAGAGGCGGTACTGATCGCGGGTAAGATACGCCTTGACGGCATCAGGGGTACGGAAAACGGATGTGGGACGAATCGCCTCGTGGGCATCCTGCGCCCCTTCCTTTTGCGCGAATTGACGCGGACGCTCCGGAAGAAACGATTCACCGTACTGTTCCCGGATAAAGAGGCTGGCCTCCTGGCGGGCCGTCTCGGAAACCCGCGTCGAATCGGTGCGCATATAGGTAATCAAACCTACCGAACCTTCTTTTCCGAGTTCAATCCCTTCGTACAATTGCTGCGCCACCGACATCGTCCGGGATGCCCGGAAATTCAGTTTCCGAGCCGCTTCCTGTTGCAGCGAGCTGGTGGTAAAAGGCGGCGCCGGATTGCGGCGGCGTTCCGACTCCTTGACGGATTGGACCACCAGCGGCTGGCCCTCGATTTCTTTCAGTAAGGCCTGCACCTCTTCTTCCCGCCGCAGTTCTTCCTTTGTTCCGCCACGCCCGTAGAATTTTGCCGTAAAGGGTTGCCCGTCTTTTATCAGATGGGCCGTCACCGTCCAGTACTCCTGCGGGACAAATTGACGGATTTCCCGTTCCCGATCGATGATCAACTTGACCGCAACGGACTGGACACGCCCTGCACTCAAGCCCTTGCGAACCTTTTTCCACAACAGGGGACTGATGTTATATCCGACAAGCCGGTCCAGAATGCGCCTGGTCTGCTGGGCATTGACCAGATTCATGTCGATGGGCCGGGGTTGTTTAAAGGCCTCCTTGACGGCCTCTTTTGTGATTTCGTGAAAGACGACCCGGCAGGGCTCTTCTTCCGGAAGGTTTAAAATGTGAGCAAGGTGCCAGGCAATCGCCTCTCCTTCCCGGTCCGGGTCGGCAGCCAGAAAGACCCGTTTCACTTTTTTCGTGCTGTCCCTGAGTTCTTTCAGGACATCGCCCTTCCCGCGGATCGTGATGTATTTCGGTTGGAATCCATGTTCCACGTCTACCCCCATCTGGCTTTTGGGGAGATCACGGACATGGCCCATGGAAGCCTTGACCATGTATTTTTTTCCAAGGTATTTGCTGATCGTCCTCGCTTTCGCAGGTGATTCCACAATCACTAACGCTTCAAGCTGCGACATGCAATGCTCCTCCTGTCCAAACCTACCCGTGAAATGAAAACAAAACTTTTTCTATTATTAAATCATAAACCTTTCTTTGTCAAACTATGCTTTGTCTGGAAGCAATGTGAGAGGGCCGACTAGTCGCAGCGGATGTAGTAAGATCCCGGCAATTGCCGGATCACCTTTTTCATTTGCAACTGCATCAGCATCGGATAAAGTGTTGCCCATTCCTGCCCGGTGATCTTTTTCAGTTCGTCGATGTGGACCCCTGCATACCCGATGTGCGACAGAAGCCGGTTCTCTTCGGCGGTCAGACGGACAGCATGAGAAGCACTGGAAGGTTTGCCCGCAAAAGCATACTCTTCCAGGATGTCATGGACGCCCGTGACCATTTTTGCCCCTTCCTTGATCAGCTGGTTGGTGCCGCTGCTTTGCACGTTGTAAATGGGACCTGGCACGGCGAATACCTCCCGTGACTGCTCCAGCGCGAAGTCGGCAGTGATCAGGGCGCCGCTGCGACTGGCAGCCTCGACTACAACGGTACCAAGAGACAATCCGCTGATCAACCGGTTGCGCTGCGGAAACAATCCGGCATGAACCGGCGTGCCCGGCGGATATTCAGAGAGGACCAACCCCTTTTGGGCAATTTCCTCATAAAGCCACTTGTTTTCCGGCGGGTATATCTGGTCAATGCCGCAACCAAGCACTGCGATCGTGCCTCCCTGGGACTGCAGTGCGCCCTTGTGCGCCTCACTGTCAATCCCGCGGGCCAATCCACTGACGACGACCCAGCCGTGTTCCGCAAGCTCCCTGGCCAATTTGTAAGCGACCATCCGCCCATAGGAGGTAGGGGTCCGTGTTCCTACCATGCTGATGGCAGGACCCTGCAACAAATCAAGCTTGCCGAGCGCATACAAGACCCAGGGAGGTTGGTGGATCTGTCGCAGGATCTCGGGATAATGCGCATCAAAAATGGTGAGCACGCGGTAAGGCCACGACGCCCGCCGCTTTTTCTGCAGCAGGACCCACGATCCGGCCATGGCCCGCTGCAGCGCCTCCGCTGTTCGCCGGCGGATGCCGATGGACTGGAATTGCTCAACCGGCCATTCGCTCAACTCTTTTAACGAAGCCGTGGCCTGAACGAGACGGTGAATCGTCTGCCAGCCCACTCCCTTTACCGCATCCAGCGCGATCAGCCAATCCCGTTCCTCAAGTTGCATCAGAATCACCCCTTTCTTGCCATGATTCGACGCCCGCCGCAAAAATCCTGCACGATTTACCAATCTCTTCAATCTCTTCAGTTGATTTCGACAAAAAAACGGCATGCCCGAAAGGCATGCCATTCCTTGACTTTACCTCACCTTGACGCGATCCAGGAGATTCCGCTCCTCCAGCACGGCCACCAATGTCGAACCCATCTCGGCAGGCGTGGGAGCTACCCGGACCCCTGCTTCTTCCAGTTTGGCGATTTTTTCTTTTGCCGTACCTTGGCCACCGGAGATAATCGCTCCGGCATGGCCCATCCGCTTTCCTGGAGGCGCCGTCTGGCCGCCGATAAACCCGACGACCGGCTTTTTCATGTTCGCCTTGATCCATTCTGCGGCCCGTTCTTCCGCTGTCCCGCCAATTTCGCCGATCATGATCACGGCTTCCGTATCCGGATCTTCATTAAACAGCTTCAGGACGTCAATGAAGCTGGTGCCATTCACCGGATCGCCGCCAATGCCGACAGCGGTCGATTGCCCAATCCCGCGCGTGGTCAGCTGATGAACCGCCTCGTAAGTGAGCGTCCCGCTGCGCGATACGACACCCACTTTCCCTGGCAGATGGATGTATCCGGGCATTATCCCGATTTTACATTCCCCAGGGGTGATGACGCCAGGGCAGTTCGGCCCGATGAGGCGCGTCTTTTTCCCTTCCATAAACCGTTTGACCTTCACCATGTCCAAGACAGGAATCCCTTCGGTAATGCAAACCACCAGTTCCACGCCAGCGTCGACAGCCTCCATGATCGCATCGGCGGCAAAAGCGGGAGGAACATAAATCACGGAAGCGTTGGCTCCCGTTTTGGATACCGCCTCATGCACCGTGTTAAACACGGGAACCCCTTCTACCGTCGTGCCTCCTTTGCCGGGAGTGACACCGCCCACGATCTTGGTACCGTATTCAATCGCCTGCTTGGTGTGAAACAGACCGGTCGCACCGGTAATCCCTTGTGTGATGACCCGTGTTTCGCGATTGACGAGAATGCTCATCGTCCCAAACACCTGCCTTTTTGATCAAACTTTTCTTGAATTGAAACCCAGAACGTCCCTTCACTTGCGCACGGCTTATTCCTTGACCAGGGAAACAATTTTTTGCGCCCCGTCGGCCATTGAATCGGCGGGAATGATGTTCAGGCCCGATTGCTCGAGGATCTTTTTGCCGAGCTCCACGTTGGTTCCCTCCAGCCGCACGACCAGCGGCCTGTTCAGTCCCAGTTCCTGGGCTGCCGCCACAACTCCTTCGGCGATCACGTCACAACGCATGATCCCGCCGAAAATGTTGACAAAGATGCCTTTGACCTTCTCATCCTGTAAGATAATCTTAAATGCTTCGGTCACTTTTTCCTTGGACGCGCCGCCGCCGACATCCAGGAAATTTGCCGGTTCACCGCCGTAATACTTAATGATGTCCATCGTCGCCATCGCCAGACCGGCGCCATTGACCATACAACCGATGTTGCCATCCAATGCAATGTAACTCAATCCGTGCTTGGACGCCTCGATTTCACGCGGATCCTCTTCATCCAGGTCTCTGAGCTCCAGCAATTCAGGATGACGGTACAACGCGTTGGCGTCAAAATTCAACTTGGCGTCCAGGGCCATCACTTGTCCGTCGCCGGTCACAACCAAGGGGTTGATCTCAGCGATAGAACAGTCCTTTTCGACAAATACCCGGTACAATCCCAGCATGAACTGCACTGCCTTGTTGACGAGCGCATCCGGAATGTGTATGGCAAAGGCCAATTTCCTCGCCTGATACGGCATCAGACCAACCGCCGGATCGATCTCTTCACGGAAGATCTTTTCCGGTGTCCGGGCAGCCACCTCTTCAATTTCGGTTCCGCCTTCCTCCGACGCCATCATCACGACACGTCCGGTCTCCCGGTTAAGTACCAGTCCCAGATAGTACTCTTTCCGAATGTCGCATCCCTGTTCGATTAACAGACGCTTGACTTCCTTTCCTTCCGGACCGGTTTGGTGGGTCACCAGAACCTTTCCAAGGAGCTCTGAGGCGTATTGGCGAACTTCATCCAGGCTTTTGGCCACCTTTACGCCGCCCGCTTTTCCCCGTCCCCCGGCATGGATCTGGGCTTTGACGACACAGACGTCTGTCCCCAGTTTTTTGGCTGCCTCAACCGCTTCCTCCACCGTAAAGGCGACGATGCCTTCCGGCACGGCTACACCATAAGACCTGAGAATTTCCTTTGCCTGATACTCGTGAATATTCATCGACATCCTCCTCTTTAAAAGCGTTTCCGGCATTTTTCAAGCAAACCGGCGAGGAATCTACTGGAAACCAACATCTTATATTTTAGATCAATTGGGACTCGAAATCCATTCACCTGTCTCTGTCAGAAGACAGGAAATACAAAAGCCCGTTTTGTCCCGAACGAGGAACGGACAAACACGGGCCCCGGGCCCCGTCCATCACGTGGCCCAGCGTCTTGCGTCTTGTCAGCAAACAGGCGGCGCATCAATCCTTGCGATAGCTGACATCATGCATGGGGTGCATAAAGCGCGCCCCAGGGAGAATCCCTTCTTCCATCTCTTTATTCTCGACAGAGGTATGCCCCAGGTCATTATGCTCGTCCACCCAACGGTCATCCGACATCACCGCCGGGTCGGTATCGACTGTCCAATTTTTCAAGGGATCCTCCGGAATTCCCGCAGATCCATCGTCTTTCGTTTTAATCCTCTTTTTTGCTTGCACATCTTTCTCGTCCATCGTGAAACCCTCCAGCACCTTGCTGTCTTTTTCCATCAGATCTCCTGATAGGATGTGCACCCCCGGCGAAAAATATCCTTCAAAATCAGGCGAAATCGACGCCTTGCAAGTGCTGAAGAAACGGCTTTTTTCCTTGCCACTCGATCGCAATCACGTCGAGACGCAAGGGCATGGAAAACAATCGCTGCCGGGCCACATACTCCTCAGCGACACGCCTAACCTGCAACAGTTTCCGGCGATCCACCGCCTCCCGGGCGGTACCGAAACCATGCGTCCGCCGGGTACGCACTTCGACAATGATCAGCATCCCGTCCCGTTCCGCGACCACATCCAGCTCTCCCCTGCGTCCCCGCCAATTGACATCCCGTATAGCGTAACCTTGTTCCAGCAAGTAACGCCGTGCCAGTTCCTCACCGTCCTTCCCCGTTTGCTGTCGCCCCGAGGTTTTTCGGGTCACGCTTTTCACCCCGCTTCTGGTCCAAGCGATAAACAAAGGAAAGAATTTCTGCCACCGCCTGGTACAAATGTTCCGGAATCTCCTGTTCCAGATCAAGCTGATACAATACCTCCACCAACGCCGGATCCTCCCAGATGGCCGTCTTCTCACCCACCCGTTCCAGAATTTTTTCCGCTAACCAGCCTTGCCCCTTTGCCGTCATCCGGGGAGCTTTGTCTTTTCCTTGCTGGTAGCGCAAGGCAACCACTTTTTTGCTCGGCTTCAGCACCGTACATCAACCCCGCCTGGCAACCATGGCGGTCCAGACCGCGGCCTGTCTGTCACTTGCCAATGGATGCCGCGAACCCGGAATCCCATCGCGCTCAGCCTTTCAAGCAGTCGTTCCTCTTCAACCCGGCGTTCCGATTCAGGAATGGGATGCTGTGAGGAAACGGTCATCGACAGCACGTTTTCGCGCCAGAACAGTTGTACGTTTAACTGTTTGAGATGAGGCATGTCCAATTGGATCTGAAGATGGCCCGTAGATGGCCATGCGTGGGCTCCTTCATCCTGATAGGCAAGCTGCAGCCAGCCTTTCATCGGCACCCAGGGTGGAAGCGGGTGGGAAAGAAAGCACCATGCATCGCCATGGGAAACAGGCCACTGCAAGATCAGGTGACCCAGCCAGGAGGAATGGACACTCTGGCCTTCCGGGTTGGCGTGACGAAAAGATGACTTGGCAGACTGCTGCAGAAATTGGTAAATCTTCTCGCGCCAGTGATCGAGGCGAAAGGGGGAAAGGTCCGTCAGACGGTCCGGAAAGGCGGATGGCGCTTCAGAGAATGCTTCAGAGAAATGGAATGATTGAAAAAACAGCTTCGCCTGTTGGGACTGAGGGACAGACAGGGCCCGATATACTGCCGAAAACAGGGGAAATTCCAGAGGAAGGCCTCGCATCCTCAAGTGAATGGCGGCCCACAATCCCTGAGGGTTTAAAAAACGGCCCTGTTGCCACTGGTGGAGACGGTTCAACAGGCCGGCATCAAAGGGCAGGCGGTGCTCAGCGAGATACTGCACCGCTGCCCGCATGGCCGGGGCGTCCGGCAACTTCAGCGCGGACAACATGCTCCTCCATTCGTCCACGGACGGATCAACCTCCGCCAGCAGCCTGAGGTGGAGAGCGGGCGCAAGTTGCTCCACAACCAGCCAAACCGCTTTTCCCACGGTCAAGGGGGTTTTCAGATGGGCCCAGAGTCGATGGTCGCCCAGCTGGACAAGCGCCCGTCCGTTGTCTGTCTCAAGCACCAGACCGCGTATCACTTGGCCGGGAAAAAGGCGGAGCAGGCCCTCTGCACTTTTCCCGTCGGAACGCTCCGTGTTCAGCATCTGACGGTATGTTGCCGAAAGCAGTGACAACAAGCCATCAAGCATGTCTTTCTTCCCCCAACACTTGCAACAACTTGCCAAGAAAACTGCGACGATGGTGAGGACTGGGACCAAGCTGAAGAATCCGTTCCCGATGATAGGCAGTGGCATACCCTTTATGTTGCGCAATGCCGTATCCCGGATCCCGCGCTTCCCACTGCTGGCAGAGGCGATCGCGGGTGACCTTGGCCACAATCGACGCTGCTGCGATCGTCTGGCTTTGCTGATCACCGCGGACAATCGCCAGTTGCGGAATCGGGCACTCAATCTGTTCTGCATCGACAAGTATGTACTCCGGCCGGATGGAAAGCTGTTCCACCGCCTGCCGCATGGCCATGCGCGTCGCCTGCCGGATATTCCAGCGATCGATCTGGGCAGCATCCGCCCGCCCGATGCCGACCGCCACCGCCTTTCGGAGGATCACTTCGTACAACTCTTCCCGCTGCTTCGGAGACAGTTTCTTTGAATCGTTTACGCCCTTCACGACGCTATGTGGAGGAAAAATCACACAGGCTGCCACGACATCACCGTAAAGCGATCCTCTGCCCGCCTCATCGACACCGGCAACATAGGTCAGCCCCTCTTCCCACAACCGTTTCTCGTAACTCAACACATCGGCTCTCCCCTTGCTCAACAGATGCTCAACAGACTGCTTGCTCCATATGCTGGTTCACTCGACATCTTGTTTTGAAGATTCCGGAAGCGGTGGCCACTCCAACGAAATCCGGCCGATTTTACCCGTACGAAGCTCCTGCAAAAACAGGTTCGCAGCCTTTTCCAGATCAACTTCACCCCCCGCAATCAAGCATCCTCTCCTTTTGCCGATCGCCGCCAGCCATTCCCACGGTTCACCCTGGAGTGAAGGCAGGTTGTACCGTTGCAGCAACAGGGCCAGGTAACGCTCCCGCAAAAGACGGAGAGCGAAGAGGGCCACCTCCACGATATCCAGGATCTCATCCTTGACGGCACCGCTGGCCGCCAAGCGATACCCCACTCCCTCATCTCCCAGCTTCGGCCATAATACCCCAGGGGTATCCAGCAATTGAAATTTTCCCCGGATGGTATACCATTGCTGTTGCTGTGTCACACCGGGGCGATTTCCTGTCTGGGCCGCCTTGCGTGAAAGCAACCGGTTGATCAGGGTGGACTTTCCCACATTGGGTATGCCGAGAATCATGGCCCGAATGGGTGGCGGCTTGACCCCCTTTTTTTCCAGGGCCAGGCGCTTTTCTCTCAACAGCTGCTCACACTTCGGGATAATCTGTTCCACTCCCTGCCCTGTCAAGGAATTCACAGGCAACACAGGTTGCTCTAAAGCGGCAAACCAGGCAATCCATTGCTCCGTCGCCTGTGGATCCGCCAGGTCAGCTTTGTTGAAGAGAACCAGGCGCGGTTTTCCCTGCACCAGCTGGTCGATCTGCGGATTCCGGCTGGACAACGGCAGGCGTGCGTCGAGCAGTTCCAGCACAACCTCCACCTGTTTCAGGCGTTCCCGTATCTGGCGTGTCGCCTTTGCCATGTGCCCGGGATACCAGTGCACCATCGAAAAACACCCCGTTTCACGCGTGACAGGTTGTTATTCCCCGCCTTTGAGGATCCGAAACGAAGGTAGCGGCCAAAACACCACATCAGCCCGGCCGACGATTTGTTCCTTGGGAATCGCCCCGATCATCCGGCTGTCCTGACTGTTCCTCCGGTTGTCTCCCATGACAAAATATGACCCTTCAGGCACCTGCTGCGGTCCAAAGTCTTCCGTCAAAACCAGTCCAGCCTGATGCGTTTTGCGCCGGTACTCTTCGAGGTAAGGCTCGGCCACTTCCTTTCCGTTGATATACAGCCGGTCATCGCGGACTTCCACCGTATCTCCCGGCAGGCCGATGACCCGCTTGATGTAATCACGCGTCTGCGTGGCATGAAAAACCACGATATCTCCCCGCTTTGGCTCGCCCCACAGGTAAACCGCTTTGGTTACGATCAGCCGCTCACCGCTGTGAAGAGTGGGCGCCATCGACTCTCCATCCACAATAAACGGCGCAAACAAAAAGGTGCGAATCAAAATAAACAGCACAATGGCAAGGATGAAGGCACGCAGCCACTCCTTGGATTCCCGCCACAGACCGCCACGCCCTTCAACCAATGTGGCCTGACGCTCGCGCGTCTCATCGTTCTGCTGTTCGGTCGTCTGATCGCCCACGTACCGCTCGTCCATTCATTTTCCTCCTGAATAGAATCCCTTCCGATCATATCAAAAAAATGCAAGAAACGGCAAATCTCCGGCGCCCGGTCTTTCCATGCGTCAAAGAGCAAAAGAGGACTTGCTTTGCAAGCCCTCTTCCTTGACCATTGCTGGAAATTTACTTGCGTTTCTCCTTGATGCGGGCCGCCTTGCCGCGCAGTTGACGCAAGTAGTACAGCTTGGCACGGCGAACCTTGCCGCGACGTACCACTTCAATCTTGTCAATCTTGGGCGAGTGAAGGGGGAAGGTGCGTTCCACACCCACGCCATAAGAAACCTTCCGGACAGTAAAAGATTCACTGATGCCGCTGCCCCGTTTCTTGATGACAACCCCTTCAAACACCTGAATCCGTTCCCGTTGTCCCTCAATCACCTTGACGTGTACACGCAAGGTATCACCTGGGCGAAATTCCGGGAGATCCGTTCGCAATTGGTTCTGTGTCACTTCCCGGATGACATCCACTGGACACCCTCCTTCCCGCACAACGTTCATATCATATCCCTATGACAGCGGAACGCGTATTCAGACAACAACGTGTATCTTACCACAAATCACCTGTAAAACACAAGAAAGCGAAAAGCTACTCCGGATAACCTTACGTCCGGGTTTGCGATTCGTGGCGTATCTCTGCCAGCAGCTCGCGTTCCAGCGGCGACAGGTCGCGTTGAGCAAGCAAGTCCGGCCGCCGCTCCCAAGTGCGACGCAACGCCTCTTTCAGCCGCCAGCGGTCAATCTGGCGATGATTTCCCGACAAGAGCACCTCGGGAACCGACCAGCCGTGAAATTCGGCCGGTCTTGTGTATTGTGGGTATTCCAGCAGTCCCGAAACAAACGACTCTTCCTGGAGAGACTCCGGATTCCCCAACACGCCGGGACGGAGACGGACCACGCTGTCGATGAGTGCCATCGCCGGAATCTCCCCGCCAGTGAGGAGAAAATCCCCCAGGGAGATTTCGTCGGTGATGAGGTGCTGACGGATGCGTTCGTCAAACCCTTCATAGTGGCCGCAGATCAGCACGAGATGAGAAGAGGATGAGAGCTCCTCGGCCATCTTCTGCGTATAGGTTTTGCCCTGGGGGCAGAGGAGAATCACGCGGGTGGAAGGGGCCAGCTCCATCAAGGACTGCCTGTCCGGCTCAAATCCCAGAATTTCGCGGAGCGCCAAGTAGATCGGTTCCACCTTCAGGACCATCCCCTGCCCTCCGCCATACGGCGTGTCATCCACCGTGCCGTGCTTGTCCGTGGCAAACTGCCGGAAATTGACCAGGTTGATCTCCACCAGGCCGCGCTGGATGGCTTTACCCAGGATACTGCTGTGAAGAAACCCTTGAAACATTTCGGGAAACAGGGTCAGCACATCCACTCTCATTCCTCATCCTCCAGCAGCCCAGGCAACGGATCGATCACAATCCGCCGGTTTGAAACATCGATCTGCTTGACCACGTCTTCGATGTAGGGGATGAGTATTTCCTTCTTTCCTGAGCGGATCACCCAGACATCATTGGCTCCTGGCCGGAGAATTTCCCGAACCTCGCCGAGGTGGCGGTCATCGAGGGTAAAAACCTGACACCCAATGATATCGCGGAACAGGTACTCCCCTTCCGCAAGCGGCAGCTCGTCACCCTCAGGCGCCTTAAGAATCGCGCCTTTCCACCCTTCCACCTCGTTAATCGAGTCATAATCGGCGAACTTCAGAAGCCATCCTTTTTTGTGCGGACGCGATCGTTCAACCGTCAAAGGCCGGAAAGCGGTTCGCTGGGCGCCTTTCATTTCGAGATACAGCTGCTTGCCAGGCGCAAACCGAACCTCCGGAAAATCGGTCAACAACCGCACCCGCACCTCGCCCCGTACGCCGTGGGTATTGACCACTTGGGCAACGCGCACGAGCGTGGCGGCTTGTCCAGTTTGTGGTTGATCCGTCATCCACATGCGCCCCCTATCTGCCGCCTTTTGTCAGGCGGGATGCGCTCACTCTTCCACACCTTCACGCTGGTGAACTTCCAGATGAATCCGCATTCCTGGGGAGGCCATCGCAGCGGCCACGACAGTGCGAATCGCCTGAATCGTCCTGCCTCGCCGCCCAATCACATGCCGGATATCCTCAGGGTGGACCGTCAGCCGGAAGCGGACCTCCCGCTCCTGCACCTGTTCCGTCACATGCACCTCTTCCGGGTGTTCCACCAGCGCTTTCACAAGGGTTTTGACCAATTCGATCGTTTGGCCCATCCCGACCGTCTCCGTCACGACAATTCCTCCTCATGGGAGAGGATTACGCCTTTTTGTACTTGGCTTCATGAAACTTTTGCAAAACGCCGGCTTTGCTCAACAGACTGCGCGCTGTATCGGATGGTTGGGCGCCTCTTTGCAGCCATTGCAGCGCCTTTTCCTCGTCAATCTTGATCTCGGCCGGTTGCCGAAGCGGATCGTAGTAGCCGATTTCCTCGATAAAACGGCCGTCACGCGGAGACCGGGAATCGGCAACGACGACACGGTAAAAAGGCCGCTTTTTCGCGCCCATCCGCTTCAGACGGATGCGTACTGCCATGCTGTTCACCTCCTTGCCAAAGTCAAAATGGAAATCCCTTGAACATGCGTTTCTTTTTCCCTTTTTTACGGGTCAGATTGCTCATCTGCTTCATCATTTTTTTCATATCCTCAAACTGCTTGATCAACCGGTTGACATCCTGCACACTGTTTCCCGAACCGGCCGCGATGCGGCGACGACGGCTGGCGTTGAGGATCTGGGGGTTGCGCCGCTCCTCCACCGTCATGGACTGGATGATCGCCTCGACCCGCTTGAGCTGCTTTTCATCAACCGTCAGGTTTTGCGCACCTTTCATGCGGTCAAATCCCGGCAGCATGTGCAGCAGCTCATCCAGCGGCCCCATCGACTTAATTTGTTGCAGTTGCTCCAGAAAGTCATCAAAAGTGAACTCCGCCTTGCGCAGCTTTTTTTCCAGTTCAGCCGCTTTTTCCGCATCTACCGCTTGTTGGGCTTTTTCGATCAGGGTCAGCACGTCACCCATGCCCAAAATGCGCGAGGCCATCCGGTCAGGGTGAAACGGCTCCAGTGCATCCAGGCGCTCCCCCATCCCGACAAACTTAATCGGGCAACCGGTGACGGCTTTTACGGACAGTGCAGCTCCCCCGCGGGTATCCCCATCCAGCTTGGTCAGGATCACACCGGTCAGCGAGAGTTTCTGATGGAAAACTTCCGCTACGTTTACCGCATCCTGACCCGTCATCGCATCGACAACCAGCAGGATTTCCTGGGGCTCGACCGCCCCCTTCATCGCTGTCAGTTCCTCCATCAGGGAATCATCCACATGCAGCCGTCCTGCCGTGTCGATAATAACGGTGTCCCGCCCCGTTTCTTTGGCGTGTGCCAGAGCCGCTTTGGCAATATTCACCGGATCGGCCTGCTGCCCAAGCGTGAAAACAGGCAGGTCCAGCTGCTCGCCCAGTACCTGGAGCTGGCGAATCGCCGCGGGGCGGTAGACGTCGGCCGCCACCAAAAGCGGGCGCCGGTTCTGCTTTGTCAAGTACCGGGCCAGTTTCCCTGCCGTCGTGGTCTTCCCGGCGCCCTGCAGACCGACCATCATGATCACGGTGGGGCCCCGCTCCGCCATATGGATTTTGGAGACGCTGCTGCCCATCAACGCCGTGAGTTCATCATGCACCACCTTAATCACCTGTTGACCAGGTGTGAGGCTTTTCAGCACTTCCTGGCCCAGGGCCCGCTCTTTCACCTTGGCGACAAAATCCTTGACAACCTTGAAATTGACGTCCGCTTCCAACAGCGCAAGACGCACTTCACGCATCGCTTCATTGACATCGGTCTCCGTGACGACACCTTTGCCTCGCAATTTTTTAAACGCCGCCTGCAATCGTTCGGCCAAACCCTCGAATGCCACGAAGTGCTAGCCTCCTTTTACGCGTCTTCCATCTCCCACAACTGACGGAGCACAGCCTGCAACGCATCCCAGTCCGCTTTGTTGCAATGCTCCATCGCCTCCTGCAACAGCCGCCTGCGTTCGGTCTGCCGCCGCATGAGGGACAGTTGCCGTTCAAACTCCAAAAGCCCTTCTTCCGCCCGCCGCAAGTGCTCATGGACACCCTGGCGGCTGATCCCGGTCAACTCGGCGATTTCGCCCAATGACAAATCTTCCTGGTAGTACATTTCAAACACGTTCCGCTGCTTCTCGGTTAAAAGGCTGCCATACAAATCGTAGAGGCGGTTCCACTCATCCCATTTTTCCACTGGAAAACGTTCCATGTTTTGGCCTCTTCCCACATCTTCCTGAAACAGTGTAATCCATCAGCGGTCGGGTGTCAAGGTTTTTATCTTGTCAGCCTTGTCGCTCGGCAGCCGGAAACATGGCCCGGACGAACGCTTCCGCGTCGAAGGCTTGCAGGTCTTCCGGCTTCTCCCCTAAGCCGACAAATTTCACGGGGATGTCCAGCTCCCGCCGGATTGCCACGACAATCCCACCTTTTGCGGTGCCATCCAACTTGGTCAGGATGATCCCGGAGACGTCAACGGCCTGGCGGAATAGCTTGGCCTGGTTCAACGCATTCTGACCCGTTGTGGCATCCAGTACCAGCAACACTTCATGGGGCGCTTCCGGCATCTCCCTGCGGATCACGCGGTGGATCTTGCTCAACTCCTGCATCAAATTGATGTTATTGTGCAGGCGCCCGGCCGTATCACAGAGCAGGACATCCGCCTTGCGCGAACGCGCGGCCGAAAGGGCATCATACACCACGGCCGCCGGATCGGCGCCAGCCTGGTGGTGGATGACATCCACGCCCAGCCTCTGTCCCCAGGTTTGCAGTTGTTCGATCGCGCCGGCGCGGAAGGTGTCCCCGGCAGCGAGCAGCACCTTTTTACCCTGATTTTTCAACTGGTATGCCAGCTTGCCGATCGTGGTCGTCTTGCCGACGCCGTTGACCCCGACAAACAGAATCACGCTCAGCCCATCCGGGTTTAAGCGAAGTTCTGTCTCGCCATCCTCGTCTTTCATCAGCTCCAGCAATTTTTCGGACAACAGCGGCGCCAGCTCCTCCGCCTGCTTGATCTTGCGCCGTTTGACCTCCTCCCGGAGTTCATCCATCAGCTGCATCGTGGTGGGTACGCCAATGTCAGAAGCGATCAGGATCTCCTCCAGTTCTTCATAAAACGTTTCGTCAATCTTTCCGCGGAGAAACAACTGACCCATTTTTCCCATGACTGTCTCGCGGGATTTGGTCAAACCTTCCTTGAATTTGTCCGCAATCTTCTTAAAAAAGCTCAAGTCCACCCCTCCTCAACTGCCTCTTTGCATTTCCCGATCTTGCCCGGCCGCCACTTGAGCTGCCGCCGCTTCTGACAACGACAACGAAAAGACCTCCGACACCCCTGCTTCTTGCATCGCCACGCCATATAACACGTCCGCCTCTTCCATGGTGCCTTGCCGATGGGTAATCACCAGAAATTGCGATTCGCGGGAGAAGTGCCGCAGCTGCTGCGCAAACCGGGAAACATTGGATTCGTCCAACGCCGCATCCACCTCGTCCAGGATACAAAACGGGACCGGCCTGGTCCGCAACATGGCAAACAGCAGCACAATGGCCGTCAGGGCGCGCTCTCCTCCCGACAGCAAATTCAGGTTTTGCATCCGCTTGCCCGGAGGTTGGACGAGAATGTCCACACCGGTATTCAACAGATCGTCAGGTTCGGTCAAGAGAAGATCCGCTTTCCCGCCGCCAAACATCTCGACAAACAGCTCCTGAAAGTGCGTCCGGATCGTCTGAAACGTAGATTGGAAACGGGAGGCGATTTTCGCGTCCATCTCCTGAATCGCCTCATGAAGCGTCTTCTTGGCGGTGAGAAGATCCTCCTGCTGTCGGGTCAAAAAGGCATGCCGCTCAAAAATCCGCTCATACTCGTCAATGGCTCCCAGGTTGACCTCTCCAAGACGCTGGATCTCGTTTTTCAGCCGGGCCACCTCTTTTTCCACAGCTGCTGTATCCTCAGGCAACGAAAAATGCGCCTTTGCCCATTCGTACCCGATCCCGTAATCCCGTGAGAGCGAAGTCAGCAAATGATCCAGGCGAACCTCCAGGCGGTTCGTCTTGACCTCCAGCTGATGGTATTCCTCCTCTACCTGCTGCAATTGCGCTTTCTCCAGCTTTGACCGGTTCTCCGCTTCCCGGAGAGATTGGTCATGACGCCTCTTTTCCTCCCGGAACTGCGCCAATTCATTCTGGATAGAACGGATCCGCTCGGACCATTCTTCCCTGGCTTGTCCAGCCTGGTTCGCTTCCAGTTCGGTTTCGCTCATCGCTTGCTCCAGCTGTTGGATGCGCAGGGCCAAATTGTCCAGCTCCTGTTTGTGCGCCGCTTCTTGGGCGGTCCATTCACGAAGCTGTTCTTCCAGGTGCTGGCGCTGTTGTTCCAGTCTGGCCACTTCGGCGCGCAAGTTGGTCACATCCAGGTTCATGTTTTCCATCTCGGATAACCACTGTTGCTCCACGCCTTGCAACGTTTCGATCTGTTGACGGATGCCGGATGACTGTTCGCTGCAGGCCGAAATCTGTTGCTCCAGCTCCTTTAACCGCTGAAGGGTCTGCCGTTCTTCCTGGGCAAGAAGTTGCATTTCCTCCTGCAGGAGGTCAAGCCGTTCCTGGCACCGCTTCTTTTCCCCTTCATTGCGCTCCCGTGCCAGTTCCAACCGCTGAAGCCGGCGAACCAGATCCGTCTGCGCTTCTTCCAGCGCAAGGCGTTCTTGCTTCAGATCGTTTTGTTCCACAAGGAGCCGTTCCAGCTGTTGCTTGATCTGCCGCTGCTGCCCGGCCAGGTCTGCCAGTTTTCCCCGCAGTTCTTCCAGTTCACGCTGCCGGCCGAGCAATGAGGTCTTCCGGGCAGGATTGCTTCCGCCCGTCATCGAACCCCCTGTATGCACCAGGTCGCCTTCCAATGTGACGACCCGGACCCGGTATCCTGTCTCACGGGCAATTTTGTTGGCCGATTCCAAATCACGGGCAACCAATACCTGCCCCAGAAGGGAGCGCAACAACGGCTGATACCGGCTTTCCGTTTGAACCAGATGGGCGGCCACCCCTATCAATCCGGGCATCTCCTTGGAAAGGTGAAGTTCCCTGCCGCTGTCAGGCCGGTGCTTGCCGACGACATCCAGCGGCAGGAATGTGGCCCGTCCTGCCCGCCTCTCCTTGAGAAAGGCGATGCAACGCCGCCCGGTGGCCTCGTTCTCCACGATCAGGTGTTGCAATGCGCCTCCCAGAGCCGCTTCAATCGCGGCTTCCAGCTCCTGCGGGACACGAATCAGTTCGGCGACGGCACCGTGTACGCCGGTGATCACGCCTTTGTCCCGTGCCTGTAAAATCGCCTTCACGCCCTGTCCGTACCCGGCAAATTCCTGCTGCATTTCGTGCAGCACCTCATGCCTGGAGCGCAACTGCGATTCCCTGTACTGCAACTGTTCCAGGAGTCTCCTGCTCTCATCCGCCGCCTCTTGCAAGCGTTCCTCTTGTTCCCGGTTCCGCGCAAATGTGAGCTGATTTTGTGTTAACTCGGCCTGCAATGCCTGCTCTTCTTCCAACAGCCTCTGTCTTTCCGACTCCAGTTGCTGCAGATGAACCTTGAGCTCGTCCAGTTCACGCTTCAGCCGCCCTCTCCGCTGCGCGGAAGCTTCCAGGGTGTTTTTCAGATGGCGTTCCTCGTTCCGCAAGGTCGACAAGTGATTGGATTGATCAAAATACTCATTTTTCAACCGTTCCACCTGTTCTTTCCGGTCGGCCCATTCCTGATTGGCGCCCCGGAGCCGCTCTTCCAGATCACGCAGCTTGCGCAAGGCGGCTGATAATTCTTCCTCTTTCTGCTGACACATGTGGCGGTGTTGGGCGAGGCGCTGGCTGAGCAGAAGCAGTTGCTGCTCCACTTTCTCCCGATCCTGGAGCGTTTGCTGTTTTTGGGCAGTCAGCTGACGCTGCCTTTCCCGCAATACCTCCCGCAGTCCCTCCAGCTTTTCCAGTTCTCCGCTCGCGTGCAACTGATCATGGTGCAGTTGTTCAATGCCACGTTCCACCTGCTCCAGCCGCTTTCGCCAAAAGGCCAGGTTGGTCTCTTCCTCTTCCGCTTGCCGACGCTTTTCTTCCATTTTTTGTCGCAACGCCTGCATGGCCTGCTGGGCAGCCTGCCATTCGTCGTGAGCCTGCTGAATTTGCGACAGGTACAGGGAAACCTCGAGCTTTTCCAGCTGCTCGCGGTATTGTTTGTATTGTTTGGCAACCTCCGCTTGCTGCTTCAGGGGAACCAGCTGGCGATCCAGCTCGTGCAGCACGTCGCGAATCCGTTGCAGGTTTTGCTCTGTTTCGGCCAGATGCTTTTCCGCTTCCCGCCGCCGTACCCGATAGCGAACGATACCAGCCGTCTCTTCGAAGATCCCTCTTCTGTCCTCTGGTTTGTTGCTCAGGATCTCGTCAATCCGTCCTTGACCGATAATCGAGTAGGCCTCTTTGCCCAGACCGGTATCCATCAACAAATCGTGAATGTCTTTCAACCGGCATGGCTCGCGATTGATAAAGTACTGACTCTCGCCGGTTCGGTACAATCGCCGTGTAATGGTCACCTCTGCAAAATCCAGCGGCAATGTCTGATCCTGATTATCAAGGGTCAGGGAAACTTCGCTGTAATTCAGCGGCTTGCGCGTCTGGCTTCCCGCAAAAATCACATCCTCCATTTTCGAGCCGCGCAACGCTTTTGTGCTCTGTTCCCCCAACACCCAGCGAATGGCATCGGCGATGTTGCTTTTGCCGCTGCCGTTTGGTCCCACGACCGCTGTGATCCCCGGCGAAATTTCCAGTTCGGTGGCTTGGGCGAACGATTTAAATCCGTAAATTTCGATCCGTTTCAGGTTCACTGACAACCTCCCCGTCTCAGGCAGGCCATTTTCTGCCGCATGCGTCTTCCCCCGACGCACTTGCAGCAATGCAAGAAGATTATACAAAAAATGAGGAGGAAACAACTAGGTTGTTCCATCCCCCGTTTCAGTCGCAATGATGCGGTTTTCTTTGGCAAGCTTTTCCAACGCCTGGGCCGCCGCATGTTGTTCCGCTTCTTTTTTGGAGCGTCCCTGCCCGACGCCCATCAACCTGTGGCCCAGGAACACTTCCGAAACAAATTCACGGTGATGAGCCGGCCCGCGTTCTTCGACGATTGTATATCTAAGTGTACCGAGATTTCGCCGCTGGATCTCTTCCTGCAGCCGGCTTTTAAAGTCGTTGAGCTGGAAAAATTCCCCGTTCAAAACGCGCGGAAAGATGAGGCGCGCCAGTACAGAGACCACAGCTTCATATCCCTGATCCAGATAGAGGGCGCCGATAAAGGCTTCAAACGCATCTGCTAATACGGAGGGGCGCGCCCGGCCTCCCGTCATCTCCTCCCCTTTTCCCAGAAGAATATAATCGCCAAAGCGAAGCGATTCGGCCAATGAGACCAGTGTGGATTCACAGACGATCGCCGCGCGCAGTTTGGTCATTTCACCCTCGCTCATCTGAGTGAAGTTGCGGTAAAGGAATTCCGAAACAGACAGTTCCAAAACGGCATCGCCAAGAAATTCCAGCCGCTCGTTATCTGGAATCTCCTTCCCGCGGGAACGCATCTCATTGACATAGGAGGAGTGCGTCAAAGCCTGACGGAGCAAGTTCTGGTCACGGAATTGGATTCCCAAGCTATTTTCTAATGGCTCAAGCGACTTCAGAATCACCACCGCCTCATTCCTACTCCGACCACCGCTTGAGGATAATCGTGGCGTTATGGCCGCCAAATCCGAAGGAGTTGGACATGGCCGTCTGAATCTCGGCCGGCCGCGCCTGATTGGGCACATAATCCAAATCACATTCCGGATCCGGCACTTCGTAATTGATTGTCGGCGGGATCACCTGCTCGCGCAACGCCAGGGCACAGGAAATCGCCTCAACAGCTCCCGCTGCCCCGAGCAAATGGCCGGTCATCGACTTGGTGGAACTGATGGCCAACTGATAGGCATGTTCACCAAACACTTTCTTGATGGCCAGGGTTTCCGTTTTATCGTTCATCGGTGTCGACGTGCCGTGCGCGTTGATGTAGTCGATCTCTTCCGGACGCATCCCGGCATCTTTCAATGCCCGCTTCATCGACAGGCTCGCGCCTTCCGCTTCCGGATGCGGGGCGGTGACGTGATAGGCGTCTCCGGACATCCCGTAACCGACCAATTCCGCGTAGATTCTGGCCCCCCTGCGCTGTGCGTGTTCCAGCGATTCCAGAATGAGAATGCCGGCGCCCTCCCCCATGACAAACCCGTCCCGTTCCTTGTCAAACGGGCGGCTGGCCCGTGCCGGGTCGTCATTGCGGGTGCTCATCGCTCTTGCGGAACAAAAGGAAGCCAGCGCCAGCGGAGTGATGGTCGCCTCCGAACCGCCCGCAATCATCACTTCCGCCTCACCGCGCTGAATCAGCCGCATCGCGTCACCGATCGCATGCGAACTGCTGGCACAGGCAGTGACCGGCGCACTGTTCGGCCCACGCACGCCAAAGCGGATCGAAACCTGACCGGAAGCCATGTTTGCGATCATCATCGGGATAAAATGCGGACTCACGCGTCTCGGTCCCCGTTCCAACAACACGCGATGCTGTTCCTCAAAGGTGGCGATTCCGCCGATTCCGGAACCGATGTAAACGCCCACTTCATCCGGATCCTCTTCCTCAATCTTTAACCCGGCATCCTCGACGGCCTTTTGCGCCGCAACAACGGCAAATTGCGTAAAACGGTCCATGTGCCTGGCCTCTTTCCGGTCCAATACTTCCAACGGATCGAAATCGCGCACCTCGGCCGCGATTTGCGTCGGGTAGTCACTGACATCAAACGCCTGAATCCGGTCAATACCTGATTTTCCGGCCAGGAGATTGGACCAGAATTGCTCTACGGTATTTCCCAAGGGAGTGATCAATCCCAGGCCGGTAATCACAACCCGTCTGCCTTCCATATTTTCACCTCTTTATCATCCCAGGGTGGCTGTCTATCGCAACGGCCAGCAAATTGGCCCAGACAAATCGATCACACGAATGAAGGGCAGGTGATGGCAACATATCGGCTGGTCAATGGAATCATGACCAATCGGTTGGGTGTGGAACACGAGTGAAGAAAGCCCCGTATGCCGGGACCTCCTTCGTAGATGTATGCTCAGTGAAAGACGGGTGAGCGAAGAGTTCACTGATGAGCTTTGATGTATTCCACCACTTCACCAACGGTGTTGATCTTTTCTGCTTCCTCATCGGAAATTTCCAGTTCAAATTCGTCTTCCAGTTCCATCACCAGTTCCACGACATCCAATGAATCGGCACCCAGATCATCCTTGAAGGATGCTTCCGGCGTCACTTCCGACTCATCCACACCCAGCCTGTCGACGATAATTTTCTTGACGCGTTCAAAAATCTCCTTTTCTTCCATTTTTTTCACCTCCCTCTCAGGTATTATACGAGAACTGTTTCAGAAAAACCAGAAGCCAATTCTAACCACCCACATCCATTATCCGGCAGCCCTACATCACCATGCCTCCGTCGACGTGAATCACCTGTCCCGTGATATAGGAGCTGTCATCAGACGCCAAAAAGCGCGCGACACGGGCCACTTCTTCCGCCTGTCCAAAACGGCCCAGGGGAATCTGCCCGAGAAGTTGCCTGCTCACTTCCTCTCCGAGGGCGGCCGTCATATCTGTTTCGATAAACCCAGGAGCGATCGCATTGACCGTAATCCCCCGGCTTGCCACTTCCCGGGCAGTGGTTTTCGTCAGCCCGATCACGCCCGCCTTGGCGGCGGCATAGTTGGCTTGTCCCGCATTCCCCATCACACCTGAAACGGACGTGATGTTGATGATTCGCCCCCACCGCCCTTTCAGCATGGGCCGCAACGCCTGCTTGGTGCACAAAAAAACGCCCTTGAGGTTGGTGGAGAGCACCTCGTCCCATTCCGCTTCTTTCATCCGCAACAACAAATTGTCACGGGTGATGCCTGCGTTGTTTACAAGGATCTGCACCGGGCCCAATTGCTCTTCCACTTCCCGGAACATCGCTTCGACGCTGGCCGGTTCAGATACATTCGCCTGTATGGCCATGCTTTTCCGGCCCATCTCCTGGATTTGCGCGGCCACTTCTTCGGCCGCCTGGCGGCTGCCGGCAAAGTTGACCGCCACATCAGCTCCAGACCGGGCCAATTCCAGGGCGATGGCCCTGCCAATCCCGCGCGATGCACCGGTGACCAGTGCCACTTTTCCAGACAGCATCCTTCCTACCTCCGCTTCTCACGCGAAATGATCCCAGACCTTTTCCAGGTCGGAAGGCTTTTCCACCTGAAAGGTCTGTACCTTGCGATCCACTTTTCGGATTAATCCGCTGAGTACGCTTCCCGGCCCGATCTCGACGAAGGTTTCCACCCCCTGCGACAAGAGCCAGCGGATACTTTCTTCCCAACGCACCGGCGAGGCAACCTGGCGGTACAACAATTCCCTGATCTCGCCCGGATCCTGCACGGGCAGCGCGGTCACGTTGGCCACCACCGGCACCTGTGCCTCGGAAAGGTTCACTTCGTCCAGCACCTTCCTGAACTTGTCCGCTGCCGGTTGCATCAGACGCGAATGGAACGGGCCGCTGACCTCCAGCATCATCGTCCGTCTGGCCCCCGCTTCCCGCGCCCGCCTGCAAGCATCCTCCACGCCTTGACGGGTGCCGGAGATCACAATCTGGCCCGGACAATTCAGGTTGGCCAAATCGACGGGCTGGCCAGCCGCGGAAACCTGTTCACAAATCTCCGCCAACACGGGTTGATCCATGCCGAGAACAGCAGCCATCGCTCCCTTGCCTGCGGGCACCGCCTCTTCCATCAGCTTCCCTCTTATCCGTACCAGCCGGACAGCATCCTCAAACTGGAGCGCGCCCGCCGCCACAAGGGCAGAAAACTCGCCGAGGCTGTGTCCCGCCACAAAATCGACAGGAACTTCCTTCCTTCGCAGAACGCGCAAAAGGGCGATGCTGGTGGTGAGAATGGCGGGTTGCGTATTTTCCGTCTTGCGCAGCTCCGCTTCTTCCCCATGCATGCACAACTGCGTCAACGAAAAGCCCAAGACCTCATCGGCCTTTTCAAAGACTTCCCTCGCCTCCGGGTAGGCCTCTGTCACCTCTTGCCCCATGCCCACATATTGGGAGCCCTGTCCGGGAAAGACCCAAGCGATTTTTCCCATTGCACATCCCTCCTCATCCCGCATACCATTTGACAACCGCCGCGCCCCATGTCAGCCCGCCGCCAAAACCCACCAGAACCAAGCGATCTCCATCCTTGATCCGGTTTTGTTTCAGCGCCTCGTCCAGCGCCACCGGAATCGACGCCGAGGACATGTTTCCATAACGATCCAGATTGATCACGACATGTCCTTCATCCAGCTCCAGACGCCGCATCGCCGCCTCAATAATCCGGTAATTGGCCTGGTGCGGGATGAGAAAATCGATCTCGGACGGCTGCAGGCCCGCCTTCTCAATCACCCGGAGGGAAGCGGTCTGCATGATCCGTACGGCAAACTTGAAAACTTCCGGACCGTTCATGTGAATGGTATGCAGCTTTTTTTCCACGGTCTCCAGACTGGCAGGCATCCGTGAACCCCCTGCGGGCAAGCAGAGATATTCTCCTCCCGCCCCTTCGGAACCCAGCTCAAAAGACAACAGGCCATACCCTTCTGGCACGGGGCCGACGACCACTGCTCCCGCCCCGTCACCAAACAAGACACAGGTATTGCGATCTTCGTAGTTGGTAATCTTTGACAGGGTGTCAACGCCAACCACCAAGGCATACCGGTATGCCCCGGTACGGATAAACTGTGTCGCTGTCACCACGCCGTAGAGAAATCCGGAGCAGGCTGCAGCGAGATCAAAGGCGGCCGCCTTGCTGGCCCCCAGCCTGTCCTGGAGAATGTTGGCCGTCGAGGGAAAAAACGAATCCGGCGTGATCGTGGCGACAATGATCAGATCCAGATCTTCGGCGCCGATTCCAGATGCTTGCAACGCTTTTCTCGCCGCCTCCAGGGCCAGGTCGGAGGCCGCCTGATCCGCAGCCGCGATCCGTCGTTCCCGGATCCCGGTCCGCGTGACGATCCATTCATCGCTCGTGTCCACCATCTTTTCCAAATCCGCATTGGTCAGCACTCGTTCCGGAACATAAGAACCGGTCCCGAGAATCCCGACATATTCAGCCATTGAATTGCTCCCCTTTACCAATGTTTTCGGTAATCCGTTGGATGACGCCATATTTCACTGCCTTGGCCGTCTGGTGAATGGTCTGCTGAATGGCACGCGCCTCGGACGAACCGTGGCTTTTGATAAGGAGCCCGTCAACTCCGAGAAGCGGCGCCCCGCCGTACTCGGTATAATCCATCTTCTTCCGCAGCGCTTGCAGCTGGCGCGAAATCATTAAAGCACTCAACCTGCTCAGAAGACCGGCCCCAAACATCTCTCGCAACATGCGGGCAAACAACAACCCCGTTCCTTCCATCGTCTTCAGCAGGATGTTGCCTGCAAAACCGTCGCAAACAATGACATCGCAAACCCCAAATGGCACATCCCGTGCCTCCACATTTCCGACAAAATGAAGTGGGAGCTTTTGCAACTCGGCGTATACCATCTTGGTCAGTTCATTTCCTTTGGCCGCCTCCGTCCCCACGTTGAGCAGGCCAATCCGGACCTGCTCCTGATTCAAAGCTCCCCGGGCATACACATCTCCCATCAGCGCATATTGCACCAGATGCTCCGGCTTAGCGTCCATGTTGGCACCGCCATCCAGCAGCAACACGCCACGATTGTCAACGGTCGGCAAAATCGGCGCCAAGGCTGGCCTGTCGACACCGGGAATTCTCCCGACGACCAACAACCCCGCTGCCATAAAAGCTCCCGTATTGCCAGCGGTGATCATGGCGTCCACCTCTTTTTCCTTGACCATCTGACAGGCCACGACGAGAGAGGAATCTTTTTTTCGGCGAATGGCCCGAACCGGCTCTTCTTCAGCCGTTATCACCGATTCCGTATGGCGGATGCGAAGGCGTGGGTCTGGTTTGGGAAGATGCTGCCGGATCTGTGCTTCATCACCGACCAGCACCACCTCAATGTCCAACCCTTCCTCCAACGCCAAAAGCACACCGCGGACAATCTCTCCTGGAGCGTGATCCCCTCCCATTGCATCAATAGCCAGACGCATCCTCTTTCCCCTTTCATATCATGACGGCTGAGTTCCTCTGTAGACCCAAAATTCTCCTTCAAAAACCAGATCTTCTCCGGAATAGGTCTCAACCTTCACCTTACTGCGTGAGCCTGTCGATTGAACCACTTGCGCCTTTGCGACCAAACGCTCCCCTTTCCTTACAGGACGAACAAAACGCAATTTGGCCGTTGCCGTCAGCGCCAGCTCTGCATCAATCACGGCAATCGCCAGCGAATTGGCTTGCGCAAAGATATGGTGGCCGCGGGCGATTTTCGTCTTTTTAAACACGTGGTGCTCCTCCACGTCCAGGAGGGAGATGCCGCCCCGGTCCAATTGCAAGTCCACAATCTGGCCGATGACCTCCTGCGTCTCCATGCTTCTGACTTTGTCATCACCGCGGGCCAGCTGTTTCATCCGCTCGCGCAGCTCAGGGATCTTCAACGCGGCCCGGTCCAGACGAATCGTCTGGACGCTGACACCCAGCATGCGGGCCAGCAGCTTGTCGGTCACAAAAGGGTTTTGCTTGATAATCTCAGACACTTGGCGTTGGCGCTGTTCTTTTGCACGACGGGAGATTCTGGACACCACCTTCAAGAGTAAATCGACAAAAGAAAAATATTATAATTTTAATAACATTTATCACGAGGTGCTAAAAGTAGTATATAAAAAGAATTACCCCGTCGCAATAAGCTTTGGGGTAATTTTTTCTCTCATTTTGTGATGATTTCCCGTCCTTTGTAATAGCCGCAATGTTTGCAGACATGATGCGACAACTTGTATTCGCCGCACTGCGGGCACTGGGTCATCCCGGGAACCTCCAGCTTGTAGTGCGTGCGACGCTTGTTCTTCCTCGTCTTGGATGTCCTTCGAAAAGGTACTGCCATCTTCCTACCTCCTCTTCACCATGGTTTCTCTCAATTGCGCAAATCATTGTTTAACAATGCTTGTAATTTGCTCCATCGAGGGTCGATGGTTTCTTCCTGACAGGAACAGGCACGTGCATTCCGGTCAGTTCCGCATTGTGGGCAAATGCCTCGGCATTCGTCACGACAGAGGGGGGTGTACGGCAATGAAAGAATCAGCGCCGATTCGACAATCGGTGCCAGCTCTATGACGTGATCCCGTATCTGAATGAGATCGGCCTCTTCCTCCTCGGCTGTCAGCGGCCGTTCCACCAGCGTCTCCTCCAGCTGGAAGCGCATTTTGGCCGTATAAGGTTCCAGGCAACGGGAACAACTCAACTGCGCGATGGTGTTTCCCTCGCCTTGCAAGTAAAAAACGTCGCCGAGCTGAGCCACCTCTACCTCAACTTCCACTGGCGCCAGATCCACCAGCTGTTCCACTTCACCGACCAGATAGGAGTAATCCAGCGTGGTCTGAATCCAGATTTTTTGTTCCGGCGCGTGGAGAATGTCGTTTAAAGGAATGCGCATGACTTCACCCACCTTATGTTGCAACAGGTTCATTATACCATCGAACAATGGTTTGTCAATTCTCATTCCCTTGGCTTTGCAGGCCACGACTGGAGCAACCGGCGAATCTCCGCGAGCTTGTCTCTTGCCGCCTTCTCTCCAGCGGCAATGCATTCGGCCGCCTTTGTGAAGTCGGTGGAACTGATATGTCCCACTTTGGGCTGAATAAACACGTCGGCGTGTTCCGCCTGGGTTTTGTACAGCTGCCGTTCCATCACGTCGATTGTCTGCGAGATGACATCAAAGAGGGACTGAATCTCGATTTTCGGTACCTCGGCAACCACGTCCACCGCAATCACCAGATCGGCGCCCATTGCCTTGAGCGTCGTAATCGGAACGCGCGTCACGACGCCGCCATCCACCAAGACACGCCCGTTCTCCACCACCGGGTTGAAGATCCCAGGAATGGCTATGCTGGCTCGCACCGCTTTGTCTATCGGGCCTTCGGTAAAGATCACTTCCTTTCCCGTTTCCAGATCGGTGGCTACGATGGCCACAGGTAGAGATAACTCCTCAAGCCGCTTTCCATGCGTGAGCAACCGGATTAACTCGCGGACCTTTTCCCCTGCCACCAGGCCCATCTTCGGCACGGTAAAATCCACCCAATGCTTGGGCTTGAGGTGGGTCGCCACTTTTTCCATCATGTGCGGATTTTGGTGGACCGCAAAAATCGCGCCGACCAGTGAACCCATGCTGCTGCCCGCGATGCAATGAATCGGAATGGCTTCCTCTTTCAACACCTTGAGGACGCCGATATGCGCAAATCCTCTTGCACCGCCTGAACCGAGAGCCAGACCGACCTTTGGTTCCATCTGACCACCCTCCCTGCCGGCACCCCTGTCACGCACCCGGCCAAACTTCCCGCATCAGGTATAAATACCGCTTCCTGCACGTAGATATGTGGTATCCAATGGCTTGGACCATCGCCAAATGAACACAAGCGCCCAGATCCTGCCTTATGCTGAAGGATCCATCCTAATTCCGGAGTGAACTGGCAAAATGAGTCTAACAAACCTGAGGAAGCGAATCAATCGCAGCCATACGACCACGATGCTGTTCAGCGGCTGCGCCATGTTTCTCGTCGCATCCGTGATCGTATACCCGGAGGAAGCGTTCAAAGCGTCGCTGAAGGGGTTGTCCATCTGGTGGGAGGTACTGCTCCCGGCGCAGTTGCCCTTTTTCATCATCGCCGAATTGCTGATCGGCTTTGGCGTGGTTCATTTTCTCGGCGTGTTGCTTGAACCCTTTATGCGGCCCATTTTCCGCGTTCCCGGCAGCGGTTCCTTCGTCATGGCCGTCGGATTGACATCGGGAAACCCGATCGGTGCCAAATTGACCTCCCGGTTGAGAGAACAGGGGCTGATCTCCCGTACCGAAGGGGAGCGTCTGGTTTCATTTACCAGTACTGCCGGTCCGCTTTTCATGTTCGGTACGGTAGCCGTCGGCTTTTTCCATGACGCAAAGGTAGGTATTATTCTTGCTTCCGTCCACTATCTGTCCAATTTCCTGGTCGGCTTTCTCATGCGCTTCCATGAACCGGACGGGCCAACGACGCCAGCCATCCAATCGGGAAAGGGGTTCATCCTTGTGCGGGCATTGCGTGCCATGCATCGTGCCCGGATTGGAGACGGGCGCACGCTCGGACAGTTGTTGTCGGACGCTGTCGTCTCATCGGTGAACACCTGTCTGATGATCGGCGGATTCCTCGTCTTTTTTTCTGTCATGATCTCGATGCTGACCATCATACACCTGACCGACTGGCTTGCCTCTTTCATGGCTGCCTTGCTCCATCTCATCGGCTTGCCGGCCATCCTGGGGCAGGGCATTGTTCCGGGTTTGCTGGAAATCACGCTGGGCGCGCAAGCCATCAGCGTCATGCCATCTCATGTCCCGCTCCGCTACCAGCTTGCGGCATGCAACGCGATCATCGCCTGGAGCGGCCTGTCGATTCACGCCCAGGTGGCCAGCCTGCTGAGCAGAACAGATATCCGGTATCTGCCGTACCTCTTGGCCCGGGTGCTCCATGGCATGCTCGCTTTTCTTCTGACGTTGGCGCTATGGGATCCCTTGGAAAAACAACTGTCCCGGATGTTGATCATTCCCGCCTTTTTGCACCTCTCACCGCAAAGCGGCTGGGGGCTATGGTGGATGTACCTGATCGGACTCGGTTGGCTGGCTTTCATCAGCTTGCTCGTGATGGGATGCTGCAGCTTTTTAATCCATTGGTTTCGCCGCGCAAAGCCATGAAACGAGGACCGTGCGCATTTACAGCTGAAAGGATTGCAGCTGCTTGTCCAGTTCCTTGGCCACGGCTTGCAGGGAATGGCTGACGGCACCGACTTGCTGCATCGAGGCGGTTTGCGTTTCCAAACTGCTGGAGGTTTCCTTGACCGAGCGCAAGTGGGTTTCGATGTTTTCGGTCAACTGGTTCATCCCGCTGCTGATCTCTTCACTGCCGGCCGCCATTTCTTCAATCGTCCCGGATACCTCCTCGATGCGGCCCGAGAGCAGATGCATCGCCTCCTGAATATTGTTGAAGACGCGTTCCACTTCCTGAATGGTGTCCATCCCCTTCAGCACCTGTTTCTCATTGCTGTCGATCTGCGCGGCCGCCCGGCTGATTTCTTTCTGAATTTGCTGCAACTGCTGATCAATCTCCTTGGCAGCGGCGCTCGCTTCATCCGAGAGTTTGCGGATCTCCTGCGCAACCACGGCAAATCCGCGGCCGGCTTCACCGACACGGGCCGCCTCAATGGCTGCATTGAGGGACAAGAGGTTTGTCTGACTCGCCACGTTCTGAATCATTTCGGTGATCTGCGAGATATTTCGCGAATAGGCTTCCAAGTTGGCCATCAGCTGGACCGTTTCCCGTGAGCTGTCGCCAATCGCTCTCATCTCGGAAACCGCCCGCTCCACACTGCCCCTGCCTTTGGTCACCTCATGGGTCGTTTCACTGGAATAGCGGAGCACCTCTTCGACGTTCTCGACAATATGTTCCAGACCACGGGCCATTTCGTCAATCGTCTGGGTCATCGTCTTGGCCTGTGCCATCTGCTCATCAGATGATCTGGAAATTTCCGTCGAACTAGCTGCAATCTGCTCGGTCG
The DNA here is from genome assembly GCA_002159075.1 of Bacillus thermozeamaize. NCBI lineage: Bacteria > Bacillati > Bacillota > Bacilli > Caryophanales > Bacillaceae > Bacillus > Bacillus thermozeamaize. Next base: position 4,896 of record LZRT01000062.1, on the reverse strand, counting down.
CCCGCAAGGTGACGGACGAACTTTCCTGCAACTGGTCCGTATACTCCCGCAATTGGACAACCGTCTGCTCCAGCTTGGACAGCAAGGCATGAATCTGGCTTGCCATCTGGTTAAAAGATGCCGCAAGCTCTCCCAGTTCGTCCTTTTGATTGAGTTCGACACGTTGATTCAGTTGACCCTGGGCCATCGCTTCCGCCGCTTTCACCACTGCGTTCAAAGGCCGGACAATCGATTGGGCGACCAGCCACCCCACCAATGCCGCTACCGCAACGGCCAGGAAAATCAACGTGTATTGCAGGAAAGCCACCCGTTTCTCCACCTGGACGGCTCGCTCGTAACTGGCCTGCGCCAGCTGATTCTCATGGTCCACCCATTCATCCAGAAATTTGTTCAAACCCATGATTTTGGTCGTCATTTGCTGGTTGTAGTTGCTGACAGCCAGGCTCAATCCCGTGGTCCGGCCCACCGATTGGTCTGATTGGGTCAGCAAGCCGATAATTTCCTCCAGTTCCTGCACGTACCCATTCCAGATGATCGTAAAGGTTTTCAGATCTTTTTCCTGAATGCCAAACTGCTCAAATTGCTTGTTGAGCGTGTCTACCTTCCCTTGAATGTCCTCTTTCAACTTCAAGAGCGAATCCACTTGCCCGTCGGTCAGATTTCTGCTGGCCATCAAGGCCCCGGCCACGGACGAATTCAGCCTCTCAAACTGTGCGGAAAGCTGGGTCATCTCGGAAACGGCCATCAGCCGTTCTTCATAAATCTCTTTCGTAGCCGCCGTCAATTGTTTAAAAGCAATCAGGCCAGTGCCACCGACCATCAAGAGAATCAAAAGAATGACCGCATAAGAAATATACAATTTAAACAGCACCTTAAGATTGGAAAAAAGACGGATTGATGAAGCCACGCGAGACAGGGATGAAAAAAGAGAACGGAAAAACGATTGCAAAGTATTGAACACGTTTTTCACTGTACACAAACTCCTTTCCATTTTTTTCCCAGGAAGTAACGCAAAAAAAATCCGCCGAGTCATGGGCGGAGTGTTGCCTGCAGCCCGGCGATCATGAGGCAGCAACATGAACTGGCGCCCTTTAGACCCGTAGCTTTGCGTCCCATGCTTTCGCATGGTTTGCCCTGACAATCATCAAACGTTATCACGTTGGACATATGGACTTCAACCGGCCGCCGTTTCAACCCGAGCGGAATTTTTCGCGCAATGCCTGCTCCACCACCGGCGGCACAAAATCTGACACGGATGCACCGTACTTGGCGGCTTCTTTGACGATACTGGAACTCAAAAAAGAGTACTTGTTGTTGGTCATCATGAAAAAAGTTTCAATCTCGTTGTTCAATTCCCGGTTCATCGACGCGTTCTGCAGCTCATATTCAAAATCTGACACGGCTCGCAACCCTCTGATGATCACCCGGGCATTCTTTTGTTTGACGAAATCCACCAGCAAGCCGGCAAAATGGTCCACGACCAGGTTCGGAATGTCCCGTGTCACTTCCTTTAGCATGGCCACACGCTCTTCAACGGAAAAGAGCGGTGTTTTGCTCTGATTGTTCAGCACGGCCACAACCACTTGATCAAACACTTTGGCGCCACGTTGAATGATATCCAGGTGACCATAGGTAACCGGATCAAAACTTCCCGGGTAAACCGCCACTTTCATCCACATCTCTCCCTTTGTAGAACATGAACTGATCCCGGCAAAACGGCTTGTACATCAAACACGCCTATGTATGTTCGAAGATCGTGAGCGTGGTATTCCCGTACCTTCGCTCCTTGACCTTCTCAAGCACTCCCAGCCTATCCGGAAAGCTGACCCTGGCATCATGTTCCAAGACCACCTTGGCTGCCTGCGCCAAGAGCCTTCCTTGCGCCAGTTGCGTCAACCAGGCGGGGGCCAGCGATTCCCTCGTGCTCATATAAGGCGGATCCAGAAACACCAGATCAAACCGCCGGTTTCTCTCCGCCAAGAAGGACACCGCCTCTTCTGCCCCCATCTGATACACCTCGGCTTGTCCTTCCAATCCCAGCATCCGAAGGTTGGTCTGAATCACGCGAATCGACTGACGGCTGTGATCAACAAAAACCACCTGCTCAAGACCGCGGCTCAACGCCTCAATCCCGAGCGCCCCCGTCCCCGCAAATAAATCGAGTCCTCTCCCTCCTTCAAAAAACGGACCGATCATATTGAACATGGCCCCTTTTACCTTGTCTGAGGTGGGGCGGACATGTCGTCCCGGAACCGATTTCAAGTTGCGCCCCCGGAATTCCCCTGCAATGACACGCATCCCATTCACCTACTCAGCAGTTTCGGTTCAGGCAGACACCGGAAATCTTTCTTTATTTTAGCAAAAAAAGGTCGAAAAAGATAGAATCAGATCGAAAGAAATATAGAAAATGCCACCTGTACGGAAATACAGGTGGCGAAATGGGAGAGGAGAAACCGGAGGAAGAGCTTATGGGGAAACGTAAGCCTTCTCCGCGGTTGTCGCGTACGCCTGATTGGCGTCGCTAGGATCATGATGCCCCGGCGCGAGAAAAAATATACACTCCAGGAAAAAATTTAATCAAAAGGCTTCGCTTCACCATATCCCCGGCGCACCAATTCCTGGTAAAGGGGAGACGTCTTCTCCTGCAGCAAGCCAGGGCTTTCTTCGACAATCCAACGTGCGTCGCGTCTTGCGTATTCGATCATCACCTGATCGTGAACCAAATCGACCAGACGAAAGTCGACCTCACCGCTCTGGCGGACACCCAACACATCGCCTGGTCCCCGCAGGCGCAAGTCTTGTTCCGCAATCGCGAAACCGTCCTGCATCTGGACGACCGTTTTCATTCTTTCCTTGCCGATGGCCGATTTGGGATCCGCAACGAGAAAACAGTAGGCTTGCGCAGAGCCCCGTCCCACCCTGCCCCGAAGCTGATGCAGCTGCGCCAGTCCAAACCGCTCCGCATCGTATATCACCATGACGGTTGCCCGCGGCACGTTGACCCCCACCTCGACCACGGACGTGGATACCAGCACATCCACCTTGCCACAGTAGAAAGCCTCCATCACCTGTTCCTTCTCCTTGACTGGCATCCTCCCATGCAAAAGAGCTACGCGGGCTTTCAACTGACCCGATAGTTGCGCGTGCAGGTCGACCGCATTTTGTACATCGATTTTCTCTGATTCTTCAATGAGCGGACAAATGACATAGGCCTGAAAGCCCTGATCCACTTGCTGCTGGATCCAAGCGACCACTTGGGGAAACTGTTTCGGCCGGATCCATTGGGTTCGAACCGGCCTGCGGCCAGCAGGCAACTGCCGAATCACCGACAGATCCATATCCCCGTACATGGTAATGGCCAGGGTGCGAGGAATGGGCGTTGCTGTCATGAACAGCGCGTCCGGATAAACCCCTTTGTTGCGCAGGCTTTCCCGCTGCTTGACGCCAAAGCGGTGTTGTTCGTCCGTAACCACCAGTCCCAGCTGGCGAAACTGGATTTCTTCCTGGATCAGTGTGTGTGTTCCCACCAGAATGTCCAGCAAGCCCATCCGCAGTTGCGCCAACAGCTCCTGCCGCTGCCGCGAAGGGGTGCTGCCCGTCAGCACGCCGATACTTACCCTTTCCTCCCGAAAGAGCTCTTGCAACGTCTTGCTGTGCTGTTCAGCCAGGATCTCAGTGGGAGCCATCAGCGCGCACTGGTAACCGGCCTTGACCATCGCCAGCATGGCGGTGGCCGCTACCACCGTTTTACCGGAACCGACATCCCCCAACAAGAGTCGGTTCATCGGCTGTGGTCTTTCAAGGTCTGCCAGGATCTCATCCACTGCTTTTCGCTGATCGGCCGTCAAGGTGAAGGGGAGCTTTTGAATGAACCGTTCCACCTCCGGGTGCGGTATCTTGCGGGGCGGACGTTGAAAGGAGTTGGCGATCTGTTTCCGCCGCAGCTGCAACCCCAATTGGTAGAACAGCGCCTCTTCATACGCCAGGCGCCGGCGGGCCTGGCGCAGCGCCTCCTTGTCTGCGGGAAAATGGATGGCCCGGATAGCCTCCTCGCGGGAAACCAGCCTGTATTTTTCCCGAATCTGCGGCGGCAACACCTCATCGATCTTCCCCTTCATTTGCTCCAGAAGATCCCAGATCATTTTTTGCAATCCCTTGTTGGTCAAGGGCGAGACCGTGGCATACACCGGCTGATAGGGAAGGAATTCCTGCTCGCGGCGGACATCATCCGGAAAGCTCAACTCCTCCATGGTCAACTGCAAGCGATGCCCGTCCCATTTTCCCGTCGCATGCACCCATACCCCGGGCCGCAGCTTGTCCAACAAATAATTGCGGTTAAACCAGACCAACTGAATCGGCACATGATCCACGATACATGTCACGGCATGCCGCGATTTCTTTTGACCGTACCAACGGCTCAACGGGCGCCCGGTGATCTGGCCGCGCAACGTCACGATCTCGCCATGCGGCGCATGCTGAATGGGCTGAACCTCCCGCCAGTTATGCCGGAAAGGAAAATGGTAAAGCAAGTCCCCCAGCGTCCGTATGCCCAGCCGTTCCATGGCCTTCGCCTTATGGGACCCCAATCCTTTCAAAACGGTTACAGGAGTGTCGAGAGACCACTCTTGATGCGACGCTATCTGGCCTTCCACTCCTCTCCCCCCGATCTGTTCTTCTTGGATTGATCATAAGGCAGGTCAACGGGCAGGTCAACGGATGCCGCCGTCCTTTGCGAGATCCTCTCTTTTTCGGAGGTGCGGTGGGCATGTTCCGTGTCAACCCATATAAAAATCTTACCGAAGACGGAATAGATCACTCATTTGAAAATCTAACCCAACATTCACCTCAAAGAGGTATACTTGGGTGGCTTGCCCTTACTGACCATGACCTTCCTCT
>LZRT01000061.1 GCA_002159075.1 Bacillus thermozeamaize | reverse complement strand
ATGTTCAGCACTTGTATCAGGAACGCTATTACGGCAGTAATTGCACCCATTTTACCGAGCTGTTGGCGGAGTACGAAAACATCCGTTTAAGCGCCTCTTCCGTCCGGCGCATTCTCATCCAAGGCGGCTTGCGCCCTGCACGCGTGCGCCGGCGTTCAGTGGGTCAGCCCGCGTCGCTAACCACCTTTGGCCAAGCCATCGCTGATTTGGGCATCACGCATATCGAAGCTGTCTTTCGCAAGCCAAAGGACGCATCGAGCGGCTTTGGAGAACCTTTCAGGATCGTCTGGTGATCGAATTGCGCTTGCGCAACGTGTGCACCATGGAGGAAGCCAATCGGGTGTTGCCGGAACTGATTGACAAGCACAACCGGTTGTTCGCTGTGGCGCCGCAAGAGGCGGAACCGGCCTACCGGCCGCTGCCTGAGGTCGGGCATCAGGCGAGATCACTATTTTTACAGAACAATAAACCTGACATTTTCTCAGAAGCTTGACAGAATATTTTTCTCCCTGCCTCATCTGACCAGGCCAGCATCCCGCCAAGCAAATTTTTGACGTTGGTATAACCTTGAGCCATAAGGTACTGACAGGCGATTTTGCTGCGGTAGCCAATTTTGCAGACCAACACAGCCTCCGCGTCGGGATCGATCTCTTTCATGCGATAAGGCAGGTTCTCCCAGAGGAATGTGGCGGGCACCGCGAATCATCCCCATGGCCACCTCCTCCGGTTCACGGACATCAATGATCTGAATTGGTTCTCCTTGTTCCAATTTCTTCTGCAACACCTCAGGCAGCATCTCGACCACACGCATCATGGCAAGCACCTCGATTTCCCCTACTTAAATTATCCCGGATTTCGCAAGTAACATGGCATAAAAAATGAAAAAGGGCTCCTCATCTTTGGTAGAATGGGTGTTAAAGGACATCATAACCGTAGGTATGCCAGCCTGTGGAGCAAAGCAGTCGTAAAAACGGATCTGGCAACTATGGAAAAGCTGCTGCGTCTTGTCTCACCCCTGGCGGCAAAACAAGGCATGGGATCCAATGGGATAGGTTATTTCGTGTCATTCCCTTTTCCATCGCCAATTGACAACTACGCAAACGGCATTACTATCCCACCCGGATCGGTGCTTTTTTTCGAGACACCGGTCCACCGTTCCATCGCCCGCAGCATACTGCCCTTTTATCTAAAACTTGCCAAGAATACCTCATTCGCCAGGCATTTGGCGCTCGCGATACAGAAGGGGAAAACAGCTGCTGTCCATCAGTTGATCCGGCCCCTGGTCCGAACAGCGGTGCTGGAGACCATCACCATCGAGGATGACGGTGTGGCACTGTTGTTCGCCTATCCCTTCAGCAAGTTCAAATACCGAAATTTATTGTTCAGGGATGTGATTGAACCGCATTTGGACGGAGAGCCGGAATAACTTGCCAAAAAGCTTACTCCCCCAACATGATTCTTTGCGAAGACTGCCTATAAAAATACCAATATTTTTCATTTTCATCAAGCCTTCTCTTTTTTATGTTTTAAATGTCATTTTACTAACGGTATGTTTTAAAATTAATATTTTAAAACTTCCCGCCAGAGATGCCCAGAAGGTTTACTTTCATAACGGCTCTCCTTTTTAATTCTCTTTTATACCAAACGTCTAGGTAATCAGCTTGCAAAACATATCTACACCATATCGCTTCCCATATCCTAAATTAATACTAATTCAACAATTTTCAACTACATAAGGAAATAGTAGTATCATAGAAGAAGTAACGTCCCTAAGCAATTCAGGCAATTCATCGAGAGGCTCTAATGAACTCATACCATTAATAATTTTCTCCATTTCATCGAAGGAAGTAATAATGATCCCGCAAAGTTCCATTGCCACGTTATCTTCAATGTTGGGTAGTATATCTATACCCGTTTGGATAAATTCATTTATTTTAGTCATTGTATCAGAAATATAGTTCGAGAAATTTTCTAGGTAAATTGCTATGCCTTGTTCGCAAATATCAGATTCACTGGTTATCTTACTAACAACAATATTATATTGAATGAACAATAACCTTAATTTTTCCACATAACTAGCGGCCTTTAGCCATTTATCCATTTTGGAGAAATCTATATCTAACTGATTGTAAACCTCCATAGGAATTATTGCGGGAAAAAGAGGGGTGGCAATTAGATCTTCATTAACATCCAATATTTTATATAAAGGCATTCGATATCCACCAAGTACAGGTAAACCTTTATACAAGGGAGCAAAAACCATAGTCGGCCATTGTGTTTCAAGGTACCATCTCATGCTGTTGTAAGCAACAGCATCTTGCCATTGTTCCCGCAATCTTAGACACATATTCTTAAACAATTGTTCAATCTGTATCTGTTCTAACGAATCACAGTCCTGCAACAGAAACATAGTCTTTGTATATTCTACATCAGAATTTTCAACAACAATGATTTTCCTTACTATAACGCTTTTCTCGAAAGTTTTATTTACAAGCTTCTCTATTTTCCTGTAACGTTGTTTGGCATCATATGCAATTGCAATACCGCGTGGAGGATTATTTACCACATGATGTGCTATGTTTAAAAGCGTAATCATTCCTTCAACTTCTTCACGCTCAAATTGAATATAATCCTCTGGCGCATATCGTAAAAAGAGCTTGGAATACTCCTGCTGCATCTTAAAGAGTGATTTAGCTGAATCATATATGTTAATAAGAGCAAGTTCTGAATCCTTTAAGTTATAATTTAAGCCTTTAGTTCGCGAAAATAATATGTTAATAAATCTATCAACAAAAAGAAAAAAATTATGAAATGTATCCTTAAAACTTTTCGTAAAATCCTTATACAAATATATTGAAAGCCCTAATGTAAACTTATTATTAATTATTTGGTTACTATTTTTCTCCTGCGTATCACTATCTTTCTCCTGCATATTAAATCCCTCACTATAAAGGCAATAAGGGTCAACAGCATTTTTTGGAAGCAAAATGTCATTGTGCAGTAGTTTTTTTACATCATTTATCTTTTTAAGTAATTTGCTCATCCGTTCATTATTTATAAAACGCTTTCTGTAAATATAATCAACAGAAGTAATGAAAGTTCTTATCAAGTCTAATGTTTTTTGGCGTATAGTAATTACTTGTTGATTATACTCTTGCCAATTTATAGGTCTGTAGCTGAAATATATACGAGTTCTAAACAATCTATTTATTTCCGTTACCCATGGATCTGGTAAATTAGACCTATGAATTCTTTTTTCACTATCGTAGGCAGGAAACCCTAAATCACCAAACAAATCCACCCCAACAAGTTTTGCACCAACATATTCTTTATCGTGGTATAACCTGCTTAGAAGATCAACCATATTCATTACCCAAAAATGATTTACGTTCTTAATATTATATCTTTCATTCTCATTAAAAATTGGTGGGACGAATTCACACGATACTTCGTTTTCCAAAATTACCATTTTTATTACGTTATAGTGACTTATCAACCTCTCTCTCAAAATAGGCTCACAAGCATTATACCAATCAATTTTTCCTTGTAGATATAATCCCAACATTGCATCAGCTTTAGATTTAATATCACCATATTTTACAGCTTCCTCAAACATCTCTTTCGTAAAAGGCAAATCAACTATTTGTTTTCTTTTTGCTAACCAAAACAATGAATATCCGAAATCAGACCATTCGATATCAGAACGAGGAAGATCAGAAGGAATATTAGAATTTTGCATCCATAAATCGGTAATTTCATACATTATTTCAAAACTGGTTAAACAATTCTTTGTCCTTTCAATTTCATTATGATTAATTACTTCTTTGTACCTTTCTGATAATGCTTCAAATAACACATCTGCAAATAACTGTTTTGGAACTAATTCTCCTGTTATGTCGATAGGAGAGAATATTATCCACTGAGTACCTTTTTTGGTAATTAGATCTTCAAAGACTTTCTGATTTCGTTCCACATAAATTTTGACGTCAAGCCATAACATTGTTTTTAACATAGATGCAAATACTGTCCAATCACGACAGGGAATATTTGCTATTTGCTTGATCAACGCAGAATTGTATGGTTTTTGAGTAAAATAATCCATCAACAGTAATTGTGGATATCGTTTCCCCACACATTTTAAACACTTTATGAGTATTTCAGAAGAATCAACAGCCATTCTATCAGAAAGAATATCGCAAATGATCGATGCTCTTAATGGATGCAACGCTTCAATATAAAAACCGTCTTCTGAACTTTTTATCAAATACTCCTTACTCATTCTATGTATAGCTGCAATGGCATTCTCGCAATTGGATTCTCGTTTGACATTTTCAAACGATACTGGAGAGCCAATCCTTCCGGCATAACATACTAAATTCAATAACATGAGCCACGAATCAGGAACATTTTCACTTATTAATCTATCGATTTGAGCCTCCAAACGTTGACGCAAAGTCTGATTATTGTTAAGAAGATACATAAATTCTAAAAAAGGTCCTTCTTCACCAAACTGACACCAAGCATCTTCGAAACTCCGGAATATAGGATGTGGCTTGTTTGATGTGATTGATGTAAAAATATTTTGCGCTTCTTCTTTGGACAATTTTAAATCGATTTCATCAAAAACTATTTTGCTTGAATCTACTTTTGATAACTTGAAATCCTCTTCTCGGATTGAGACTAGTATAGGTACAGAAATCCCTCTTAACTGAAGCTCTTGCAAAAGCAATGTCCAATTCGGCTCCCCTGGATTTACATCGATATAAACAATAATGTCCTGCGTGTGCCTAGTAATGCCTTGTAAAACGTTAACCAAATTTTCTGCCTGTCTAGATGATTGAATGTGCGTAACACAAAACACAAGTTGCTCATGATAATTATTCAGAATGAACCTGAGGCACAATGCTGTTTTCCCTTGCCCTGATACACCTTTAACAATAACTGCTTTATGTTTGTCTAAAGACGACGCTATTTTCTCAAGCCACTCAATGCGAACTAAATCCAAATTGTTACGTATATGTGCGGGATGAGCTGAAACACCATGGGAAAACTCTTGTCTAAGTTCTTCAATGGATTTTTCTGAGGTGATGTCACATAAACGAGTAATGGACTTTTGATACTCTTTAAAATAGCCGTCCATTGCAGCTATATCATTACCAATTCTATATATTTTTTCTTGCCAAAGGGTTAACGATGTATAACTTCTGCTTTTTGATAGTTCTGCTACATATTGAACCAAAAGGGTCTTGGCAAGCTCTGGTGCAGCCATTGTAGAAACAAAAGATTTTAATTGATTCATGATTTGTTCTTCCAAGGCTTTTTTTTCAACTTTTTGAAATACCAATTTGGATAAAATCCATGATGCCTCATCACTTGAGAGCTCATGCTCATTGATGAGTTTATCAAATATCTTCTTTTTATCCGAGGTATTTCCAATGGAAAAGCCATATAATTCTGCCCCTAGCTCTCCAAAATACACAATACGTATAGTTTTAAACATAGGTTCGGCATAACGTAAGCTACAAATTCTTTTAAAAAAACCTCTCTCACTTTTGGACTCTTTTGTTGAAGCTAAATGAGATAAAGTAAGAGGTGACGATAAATCTTTAACTTGTACTACTTCAATAATATGTCCATCTTGTTTAATCAATAAATCTTCTAGTTGTTCTGGATAAAATTCATAGTTTTCAGGTTCGCTTATTATTCTTGAAGCAATATATAACGTTTGAGATGAATACCCTCTCCATGCTGACTGTGCTCCTTGATCAGACTTAGAAAAAAACATGAATATTTCACCTTCTTTCCTTTTCACGTTTTTTCAATAAGAAATCAAACTTTATTATAACTTTTAGCCACTGTTTCAGCTCATCCCGAACGCGTCCGCGATCAGCTCGTACGAGCGGATGCGCGCCTGTTGGTCATGAATCGGACTGTTGATGAGAATCTCATCCACGTCATATTCCTCGGCCAGCCGGAGCAACCGTTCCTTCACCTGTTCCGGCGTTCCGACAACCCTTCGCCTGCGGATTTTCCGAATCAGGTACTTCTCCTCTTCCGTATACGGATACTCCAGCGCCGTCTTCACCGAAGGCAAGTGCGGAAACTCCCTGCCGGTGCGGATGCCGAGAAACAGCAAGTCACTGCTTTTGGCCAAGCGATCCGCTTCTTCCTCCGTCTCGGCGCATATGACGATGGTAGCGATCATCGCCGATGGCCCGTTCTCCAACACCGGGTTTTTCTGAAAATGCCCGCGATAATACGCGATGGCTTCCACTCCGCCGGGCGTGCCGAAAAATTCCGCAAAAGCGTAAAAGGTGCCAAGTACCGCCGCATATCGGGCACTCTCGCCGCTGGAACCAAGAAGCCAAATCTCAGGCGCCGTCGGGATGTCAGGGGCGGCCAGCAAGTTGGCGAACGGGTGCCCGTCCGGCATGGCGTCGTACAAATACCCGATGAGGTCCAGCACCTGCTGCGGGTATTTGTTGATGTCGACATATTTGTCCTCTTGCAGGGCCTGGGTAGACAACGGCATGCCGCCAGGGGCGCGTCCCAGTCCGAGATCGATGCGGCCGGGATGGAGCGCTTCCAGCAGCCGGAAATTCTCGGCCACTTTGTAAGAACTGTAATGGGGAAGCATGATCCCGCCCGCGCCGACGCGTATCCGGGTGGTGGCGGCCGCCAGATGGGCGATCAGCACTTCCGGACTGGAAAAAGCGATGGCGCGCATGCCATGATGCTCCGACACCCAAAAACGGGAATAGCCAAGGGCCTCCGTCACTTGAGCCAGTCGGGTCGATTCCTGCAACGCCTCATGGGCGGTTCGCCCCTCGCTCACAAACACTTGATCCAAAACACCCAGCTTGACCACTGGCGCACCTCCTTCTTATGCCCAGTGTAACAAATTGCTCTGCGCCGTGTCAGTTTGATAGCCGTTAAGCAACGGTCTTGCTTTATTATATCTCCGCTCCGGGAATCAACTGGTCAGCACCAGGTGCGCTCAATCAATCGAAAAAGACCGGACCTCACGAGTGGGTCATCTGTCCAACGGCAAAACCATCTTGACCGCAGGCGTCCCAAACGGGATCATGTTTCTTCGGCGGACGCTTTCGGGACGGGCTTGCCTGCTTCCACCAGCGCTTTGCTGCCGACCAGAAAAAATGCTTGCATAAACAGCAGCAGACCGGTCCCCATCAGCAGCCATTCGATTTTGACCATGTCCGATATGGGGCCGAACAGAAGCATCCCCAAAGGCATCATGGAGCTGAAGATCATCGTAAATACGCCGAACACTCTGCCGAGATAATCTTCCTCCACTTTCTCCTGAAGCAATACCATCGACGGGGTGTTAAAAAACGGCAATACGACGCCGATGAGCCACATGAAGAACAAATAAATCCAAAAATCGGGCACCACACCGAGTCCGAATGTGCAGAAACCAATCACAAGACATGACAAGGACATCGTATGAATTTTGTTCCGAAAGCCACCCCATGCAGCCAAGATGGCCCCGCCTAGAATCATCCCGACGGAAAAAGCGATTTCAATCGCCGTCAGACGCCAGATCTCGTCACCGAAGCTGCGCGCAACCTGCAGCGGTGTCAAGAATGCGCCAGGTGCGGTAAGGAAAAAGAAAAAGGCGCAAAACACAAAAAACTTTCGCGCATATTCATGGTCTTTAATATAGCGCAACCCCTCCCGCATGTCAGCGAAATAACCGGCCGTCGACGGCTGCAATGCTTTGGCGTGCACAGGAACATGCACAAAAATGAGCAATATCAGGATCGCGACCGCCGCGGTCATGACATCAACGAAAAAGATCATCTCCAGCGAAGCCACTGTGAGCAGTGCCGCACTGACGATGGGCGAGCAAAGCATGACAAACGACTGAAGGCTTCCGTTGATGGCATTCACCCGCGTGAGCTTGTCGGCAGGCACCAGCTGGGGAATCATCGCCCCCACAGCCGGGTTTTGTATGCCCGACCCAAGCGCACGCACCGCCGACATCACAAAGAGCAGCCAAAGCGCATCGTACCCCAACAAAAACAAGAGGGCCAAAACAAGCGTAGCGATGGCGATGGACGAGTCAGAGAGAATGATCAGCCATTTCCGGTGATAGCGGTCCGCCCAAACGCCGGCAAACGGCGACAAAATCAAAGTCGGCAGAAAACCGCATAAAATGGAGATGGTCAAAACCGCACCGGATTTCGTTGACAGGGTGATGTGCCAAAAAATGGCGTATTGGACCAAATGAGTGCCGAAAAGCGAGATGTTCTGACTGCCCAAAAAAAGAATAATGTCCCGTTTCCAGCCACGATTCGTTCCCAGAAAGGATCTCCCCTATCATGAACAATGACGTCGCATGTCATAGCGTCATTTGTCCATATGCTTTCTCGATTGATGAGACGGCACCGATGAAACAGACATGCAATTTTCAGTATATCCAAAGCGGCCTGCACATCAATCTTGCCCGATTCCAGTTATCTTGCCCGATTGTTATCTAGCCCAATTCCAGTTCGATAACCTGGTAACACTTTGCGCATTTTTCACAGGTTCATCGACATACCCATTCTAACAATTCCAAAATTTTAACGCAAAAAGGAAGCTTATCCCTCAGCTCCCTTTCGATCCAACAGTGTCACACACTCCACATGCGCCGTATGGGGGAACATGTCCACCGGCCGGACTTCGACCAGCTCATATCCAAACGGCAGCAGTTCCGCGCAGTCTTCCGCCAAAGTGGCCGGATTGCAGGAGACGTACACCACCCGCTTCGGACGGGCGCGGCCGATTTTCCGCATCACCTTTCTGCCGGCGCCGGAACGGGGAGGATCAAGAAGCAGCAAATCGACACCCGGATGCTCAGCCAACACCTGATCCAATCCCCTCCGGGCATCGGCCGTGACGAAGCGCGCGTTGTCCACGCCGTTCTCCAAGGCATTTTGCCGCGCGGCTTCTACGGACGCTTCGACAATTTCGATCCCGACCAACTCTTTTGCCCGACGCGCAAAAGGCAGCGAAAAGGTGCCGACACCGCAAAACAAATCGATCACCCGCTCATCGGGCTGCGGGTTGCCTTGCTGCAGCGCGATTTCCACCAACCGCTCAGCCTGCACCGGGTTGACTTGAAAAAAGGTCTGCGGTTTCAACCGGTACCGGAACCCGCACAGTTCGTCCTGGATATATTCCCGGCCGAAGAGGCAGATCATTTCTTCCACGTCGGTCTTGTCCGCCACGCCCCGGTTGACAATCCACAACAGGCTGGCCAATGAGGGACACCGTTCCCGCAAACGGACAACGAGATCGTCCACCGCGTGCTGCAGATTCGCGGACTGGCTGTTCGGAGGAGAAGGCGGCTCCGTGGCAAACAACGCCACCATCAGCTCCCCTGTCGCAAACGATTGCCGCACCATGAGATGGCGCAAGAGCCCCTGGTGGACCAGCTTGTCGTAGCCGCGAAGCCCATGCTCCCTGGCCCAGGCGGCCACTTCCCGTGCTGCCTGCACCATCTCCTCCCCCGCAATCAGGCAGTCATCCAGCGGAATCACGGTGCGGAAATCCCCCTGTGCGTGCAGTCCGAGCCGTCCTTCGGGAGAAAAGGTAAACTCCATCTTGTTCCGGTAATACCATGGCCGCTCCATCCCGGCAATCGGCTTGACCACACGCTCGTCCAGACCGGCCGACTGCAGACAAGACTTCACATAGGCTTCCTTGGCGGCCAATTGTTCCCGATAATTCACGTGTTGCCATGTGCACCCGCCGCACCGGCTAAAATGGGCACAGCGCGGTTCCACCCGTCCTCCATGGGGCTGAAGCACTTCCAAAAGCTGCGCTTCCAGCTTCTTGCCGCGTTTTTTTCCCCTCCGAACAACGACGCGGACTCTCTCCCCGGGAATCGTGTACGGCACCCGAATCGTCCACGCGCGCGGCTTCTTCCGATGACTCCCTTCCCCCAGGTTGTTCCCGTCCCCATCCTCATGTTCCGGGCTTTCCGTTTCCGTCACCTGGGTGATGCCCCATCCTTTGTGATCAAGACGTTGGATGTCCAGTTCCAGTTCATCCCCATGCCGTGCCATGTTACCCGCTCCTCACAAAAAAAGGCTCGATCCCGGTCAAGGAACAGCCCTTGAATGTCGCGAATACCACTATACCATGCGGGAAAAAAGGTTGGCAAGTCTTGACCGAGGCACGAAAACCATCACGGCTTCTCCCCTGCTTCCGGGTCATCCGGGTGCCCCGCCGCCACCATCCGTTTGCGCTGGATGATATAGGCGACAAGATGCTCCAGCACCACTTTGGCAACCACGACAAAAGGCACCGCAAGCAGCGAACCCATCAGCCCCGCCACCTTCCCGCCAACCAACACCGTAAAAATGATGGTAAGCGGATGCAGATCGACGGTCCGCCCCACAATCAAAGGCGAGAGGACATTCCCCTCCACAAATTGCACAATGACATTGACGATCAGCACCCACAGCACCATTTTCGGCGACACGGTCAGCGCCACCAGCAGGGCCGGAACCGCCCCAAGGTAGGGGCCAATATAGGGAATGATATCCATCAATCCGACAAAAAGGGCGAGCAGCAGCGAATAAGGCAGGCCAATCAGCCAATACCCGATATACGCCAACAAGGCGATCAACGAGGCAACCAGCAGCTGACCGCGGATGTAGTTGCCCAGCGCCATATCGATGTCCCGCAACAGGCGGCTGATTTCCCGCCGCTTGTCCAGCGGGACAAAGGTCATCACCAGACGTTCCATCACCTCATGATCTTTGAGGAGGTAAAAGGTCACAAAGGGGATCGTGATCAGCATCACCAGGGGCTCTACCGTCGAAGGCAAATTTCGAATGAGATGGGTCGTTCTTTCCGTAAACCACTGCTCGGCCGTTACAATTGCCTGTTCAATGCTCATCTGCAAGGCGCCGGGCAGCATGAAACGGTGCTGGTAAACATAATTCAGCCACAATTGCAACCGCGCCGTCCACTCCGGCAAGTGTTCCAGCAAGTCCCGCATCTGTCGAACGAAGACAGGAAAGAGGTTGACAAACAACAACACCATCGCCAGCAAAAAGGTGCCGTAAATGAGCAGCACGGCGACAGATCGCGGCATCTTCCGCCGGTGCAGCAAATTGACCACGGGATTTAACAAGTATGCGACGATCATGGAGATGAGCAGGGGGGTCAGGATGAGTTTGAGTATATTCCAGATCCAGGACAGAACCGGCCTGATGTGCCATAACAGAACCAATAACCCGATCGCCAACAGGGAAACAATAAGTACGTACAGGAGCCTGTTCTTTGCAAAGGGCATGATTCCCGCCCCATCATTATGGATTAATAAAGGTGATGCGACACATGGCGTTCCGATTCGCTGAAGAGATCATCCAATGAGATGAGGCTGCCGTCCTCCTCCACCTCATACAGCATCATCAGTTCTCCCTGCACGCCAAACTCAATGAAACAATCCCAGCAATAATAATGGTGGCTGCCGATTTTGCCGATATTCCGCGACTTGCAGTTGGGACACAGATAATGCATGCCATCACTCCTCTTACGTTACTCCGTCCTTGCCTCCGCTTGTTCCGGCACCAGGATCATATCTTCGCCTATCGTCAACTCCTCAGGCCACGGGAAAATTTTTCTTCCCTGCCGGAGATCGGACAAAATGCCTTCAGACAGTTCACACCCAATCAGGTTTCCCATTTCTTCAACAAAATAAACATCCTGGATCTGCCCCAGGCCGTCCCCCGCGGTGGTCATCACATCCTTGCCCGTCAGCTTGTTTTGGCCGCTGTAAAGCGTATACACCCCGTCCGGCAAATCCTGCAGGCTGACCCTCCCATGCACCATGATCGCATCCTCGCCCCATGCAGCCACTTCTTTTATTGGAATGCACTTTGCCCGGCGAAGGAGGCCCTTGTTTTCGACGATCAGTCCCTGAAGACGCCAAGAAGCGTCAAAGTAGAGATCTCTGACCACCCCCACCTGTTTTCCCGTGTTCTGAACAACCACTGACAGGCCGATCAAATCCTGTGCCTTTCTCACCCTGCACCCTCCCTTCAAACGCCGCCATAAAATATCCCACAACAGGCAGCAAGCAGAATCACGGCAACTCCACCTGCAGTTCAAGCTGTATTTAGTATGAACCGCAAGTCCCGTTTGCGCCCATAAAAAAAACTG
This sequence comes from Bacillus thermozeamaize, assembly GCA_002159075.1. Lineage (NCBI taxonomy): Bacteria > Bacillati > Bacillota > Bacilli > Caryophanales > Bacillaceae > Bacillus > Bacillus thermozeamaize. The sequence continues at coordinate 10,463 of LZRT01000061.1, read as the reverse complement.
CCATGCGCAGACTAAAAAACTGTTGAAAAACTGCGCCGGCAGATGCGATTGCCACATCCCTTCACACACCGGAGTGTGACGGAAGTGACTGGACGATATCGGCCACAATTTTCGCCGCCTGAACCACCTCTTCCTCGGTCGTGTCGTGCCCGAAACTGAAGCGCACGGCGGATCGTATCAGGTCCTCTTCCAGGCCCATCGCAACCAAAACATGGGAGGCTTGAAGGGAACCAGCCGTACAGGCAGACCCGCTGGATGCGGCGACGCCCTCCAGATCGAGACGGATCAAAAGCGTCTCGCTGTCCACCCCGGGAAAGCTGACATTCAGGATATGAGGGTAGACCCGTTCCGGATGACCGTTGATGACCACCCGTTCGCTTCCCAGGCGTTCCACAAGTTCCCGGATCATTGTCTGTCGCAGCCCTTGGTAATGCTCAAACCGTTCCTTCATCGACTGGCGGGGAAGCATGACCGCCTCTTTAAACCCGACAATCCCAGCCACATTTTCCGTGCCGCCCCGCCGCCGCCGCTCTTGCGATCCTCCATGAAGCAGGGGCTCGATGGGAACACGCCGGGAGACATAAAGGGCTCCCACACCCTTCGGTCCATTGATCTTGTGGGCGGAAATGGTGATCAGATCGACCGGCAGCGTCCGGCAATCGAGCGACTCCAGGGCCATGGCTTGTACCGCGTCGGTATGAAAAAAAGCGCCCCGTTCCCGTACCAGGGAACCGATGGTTTCAATCGGTTGCCGGGTGCCCACCTCATTGTTGCCGAGCATCACTGAAACCAGCACGGTCTGATCGGTCAGGGCCGCTTCCAGCGCATCCAGATCCACTTCACCATGGCGGTTGACGGGAAGATAGGTGACACGAAAGCCCATTTTTTCCAGGAATTCACAGGTGTCCAGCACGGCGTGATGTTCGATCGAGCTGGTCACCACGTGATTGCCCATCCCCCGCTCCCGGGCGGCCCAAGCCGTTCCGAAAACAGCCAGGTTGTCTGCCTCCGTTCCCCCACTCGTAAAGATCAGCTCTGAACTATCCGCGTGAAGACAGGACGCAATCACTTCCCGCGCCTCATCGATCGCCTGGCGCACAATCCGGCCAACGCGATGCAGGCTGGAAGGATTGCCGAATTTGTCTTCCAGATAGGGACGCATCGCCTCGGCCACAGCCGGGTGAACCGGCGTCGTAGCGGCGTGATCCAAGTAAATCATCCCTCAAACCCTCTTTTCCTGAAGCGCTCGCTTGTTTCGGTTTAAATGTAAAACATGTAGGCTTCGGCCTCTTCGTCACCGGACAAAGAAATCAAATCGTGCAGCGTCGTCGAATCCAGGACTTCCGTAATGCTGTCCCTGACCCGGATCCAAAGGTGGCGGCTGCCGGGTTCATTTTCCTCCTCCACTTCGACCGGATTGATCGGCCCTTCGAGCACCCGAATGATGTCGCCTGCCGTGATCTCTTCCGGTTTTCGGGCCAAAACGTACCCGCCGTAAGCGCCCCGGATGCTCTTGACCAGCCCTGAGTTCCGCAATGGGGCGACCAGCTGTTCCAGATAATGCTCTGACAAGCCATGGCGTTCGGCAATCGCCTTCAGGGAAACCGGCCCTTCACCGTAGCTTTTGGCCAGCTCTATCATCAAAACCAATCCGTACCGACCTCTTGTCGAAACTTTCAATGTGGACCCTCCTCTGTCAGCCCAGAGGCTACATCTCACACTCCGGGATCCCTTTCAATTTTATTCTACCTGTTTCCGATGGGAATTCCAATTGTTTACTGATTGAACCGTTCCTGGTATTTTTTCCAGATCGAAGCCTCCTGCCCCTGCCGGGTCGGTTCATAGTAACGGCGCCCGACCAATTCATCCGGCAGATATTGCTGAGCGACCCAGTGGCCGGGATAATCGTGCGGATATTTGTACCCTTTCCCGTGTCCCAGCTTTTTGGCGCCGGCGTAGTGCGTGTCGCGCAAATGCAGGGGCACCTCGCCTGTAGGGCGGCTGCGCACGTCGTTCATGGCCGCATCGATCGCGCGGATGACGCTGTTTGACTTCGGGCTTTCCGCCAGGTAAATGACGCACTGGGCCAGGTTGATCCGCGCTTCCGGCATTCCCACCGCCTGCACCGCCGTCCAGGTGGCCGCTGCCTGCACGAGGGCCTGCGGGTTGGCCAAGCCGATATCCTCGGAAGCATGCACCAGCAGACGGCGGGCAATCACTTTCGGATCTTCGCCCCCTTCCAGCATGCATGCCAGCCAGTAAAGCGCTGCCTGCGAATCGGAACCGCGAATCGACTTGATCAGCGCACTCATCATGTCATAGCGGTGATCGCCGCGATCATAGCGAAGCGCGGGTTGTTGCAGGCATTCTTCAGCTACCGCCAGCGTAATGTGCCGGACACCCGTCTCATCTTCTTCCGTCGACAGGGCGGCCAGTTCAAGTGTATTCAGCGCCACCCGCACGTCTCCGTTGGAACGGGAGGCGATGTAATCCAGCGCCTCCTCATCCAGCCGGATCGCCAGGCGGCCCAGACCGCGCTCGCCATCGGCAAGCGCCCGGCGGACCGCTTCCTTGATGTCTGCCTCAGACAACGGGTAAAACGGAAACAGCTGGCTGCGCGAGAGAAGCGCCGAATTCACCTCGAAGTAGGGGTTCTCCGTCGTGGCGCCAATTAAAATGAGCACCCCTTTTTCAACCGCCGGCAACAAGGCATCCTGTTGCGCCTTGTTGAAGCGGTGGATCTCGTCCAGAAAAAGGATCGTCTTCCGTCCGTACAGCCGCCGCAACTCCTCGGCCTCATCGATCACCTGCCGCAGTTCCTTGACGGTGGCGGATACGGCGTTCATCGTCACAAAATGAGCCGATGTCGTCTCGGCAATGACACGGGCCAGCGTGGTCTTTCCGCAGCCAGGAGGGCCCCAGAAAATGGCGGAGGTGAGCCGGTCGGATTCGATCACCCGCCTGAGCAGTTTGCCCTTTCCGATCAGGTGTTGTTGACCCAGCATCTCGTCCAAATGGCGAGGTCGCATCCTGGCCGCCAGCGGCGCCATTTTCTCTTCATCATACGCAAAAAGGTCCATCGTTGCACCCTCTCGGCATTTACAGACTGGACATCCGGTTGCCCGACAGCGCCCGGACCAGCCGGACCCCTTCCTCCCAGGAAGTGATCCGGGGAAGCGGTTTTGGATAATCCCGGTTATAAACGGCATCCACAATCACCGTCGGGATGCCGGCTTCCGTGAGCCGATCCAGATGATACGGCGCATCTTCAAAAAACAGGTCGAGCGAAAGCCTCATCGCAACCGCCGCCTTGTCCTGTGAACCCATGAACAGATTTTTCCCGTTAAAGGGAAAATGATAACGGGACAGCCAGTTCTTCGTAATCTCCGTAATATGCCTCATCCCTGGCCGGGCGGTTACAAAGAAGATCTCGTGCCCTTCCCGCACCAGTTGATTCAACGCTTCCGCCGCATTTTCCAGGGGCACGCCCAGTTGGTAAATTTTCGGTTCCAGCTTCCGCCAGAGGCGCGCGCCTTCCTTCGGCGTCAGCCCATACGCCTCATCAAGATGGAAGGTGGTCACTTCCTCCAACCGGACGTCCCGCTTCAATTCTTGATTAAACACCTCGACCGCAGCACGCTGCGTCTGCTTGATGGTACCGTCGATATCCACTCCCAAGCGCAATCGCGGGCCCTCCTTTGTCCACTCTTCAGACATGCACCCATCCTGACCATGCCAATAGTTTATCCAAAAAGAAAACCCCTTCGTAGAAGGAGTTTTCACGCATATCTCGGCCCACATCTGTCAAGTGTATTGTAACATGCCGGTCAATTCAGCGTCAAATGAACGCCCATCGGCCCCAGTTACACCGAAGCCTTTTCGCTTTTCACAATCCGCAGGTGAAGCTCATCCAGCTGTTGCTGGCTGACGGGCGACGGCGCCGCCGTCATCAGTTCGGTGGCATTGGCCGTTTTCGGGAAAGCGATCGTCTCGCGCAGGCTGTTCTTTCCGGCAAGGAGCATCACCAGGCGATCGAAACCGAATGCGATTCCCCCGTGCGGCGGCGCACCGTACTCGAAAGCCTCCAGAAAGAAACCGAATTTTTCCTGCGCTTCTTCGGGCGAAAGGCCAATCGCCTGAAACATCTTTTCCTGAACTTCGCGCTGGTAAATCCGCATGCTGCCGCCGCCGATCTCATGGCCATTGAGAACCATGTCATAGGCCTGCGCGCGAATCGCCAGCGGATCGGTGTCGAACAGCGGGATATCTTCCGGCCTCGGCATGGTGAAGGGATGGTGTTCCGCCACGTACCGCTTCTCTTCTTCGTCATAGGATAGCAACGGAAAGTCGGTGACCCAGAGGATTTTGTAATCGTCCTCCTTGACGAGCCGCAAATCCTCCGCCAGCTTCAGCCTCAGGTTGCCCAACACGCTGGCGACAACATCCGGTTTGTCAGCCGCAAAGAGCAACAAATCCCCCGCCTTGGCTTCGCTGATCTGGAGGATCTGCTGGATCTCCCCTTCGCTGAAGAACTTGGCGATCGGGCTTTTCACCCCATCCTCCGTCACCTGCATCCAGGCCAGCCCCTTGGCCCCAAAGCGAGCCGCATACTTGCCCAGCTCATCAATCTCCTTGCGGCTGTAGCCGGCACATCCAGGCGCATTGAGCACCTTCACCTGCCCGCCCGCTTTTAAGGCATTGCGGAACACTTGAAACTGGCAATCGGCGACGACATGGCTGATCTCCTTCAGCTCCATGCCGAATCGCAAATCCGGCTTGTCTGTGCCAAAGCGATCCATCGCTTCGCGGTAACTAAGCCGCATGAAAGGACGTTCCAGTTCCACGCCGATCGTCTGCCGGAAGACCTCGGCGATCATCTCTTCCATCAAATCCTGGAGCTGCTCGGCGGACATAAAGGATGTCTCGATGTCCACCTGGGTGAATTCCGGCTGCCGGTCCGCGCGCAGGTCCTCATCCCGGAAGCAACGGACAATCTGGTAGTAACGCTCCGCACCCGCAATCATCAACAGCTGCTTGTACAACTGCGGCGATTGCGGCAAAGCGAAAAATTCCCCTTCGTGCAAGCGGCTGGGAACCAGGAAGTCACGCGCCCCTTCCGGCGTGCTCCGGGTCAACAGCGGCGTTTCAATCTCCCAGAATCCATGCGTGTCGAGGAAATCCCGGATCACCTTGGCCGCCCGATGTCGCAGCTGCATGATCTGCTGCATCTGGGGCCGGCGCAAGTCCAGGTAGCGGTATTTGAGCCGCACCGCCTCATCCACCTCAATCTGCTCATCCAGGGGAAACGGCGGCGTCTTGGATGGATTTAAAATCTCCACTTGCTCGGCGCGAACCTCAATCTTTCCCGTCTTCAGTTTCGGGTTGACCGTCTCGGGATCCCGCTCCACGACGACCCCCTGAACACCGATGACATATTCATTCCGCAAGCGATCGGCCACTTCCATGGCTTCTGCCGAAAATTCCGGGTGAAACACCACCTGGACGATCCCGCTCCGATCGCGCAAGTCAACGAAAATCACGCCGCCCAGATCGCGCCGCCGGTTTACCCAGCCGTTCAGCGTCACCTTCTGACCGACCATCTCCAGCCCCAATGCACCACACGCATGTGTTCGCAACAGCAAATTCCTTCTCTCCTTCTCTCAAGCTTCCCAGACTCTTTTCCTTTTGTACCGCTCTCTCGTGTCGTACCCGCACGCTCGTGTTTCATCCGGCGCCCATCCGGCGCCGATGTTTCTCGATGTCACTGTTCCCTTTTTTTCGTCACTGTTCTCTTGCTTTCATTGTCGCCGACAGACGGGGGATCACATCGGCAAAGGAAATTTCCTCCTGTGACCCGTCAGCCATATTCCGGAGCTGAATCGTCTGCCGGGACAACTCCTCTTCTCCCAGAATCAGCGCCCACTTGGCCCCAGACCGGTCTGCCGCCTTCAGTTGCGCCTTCAGCTTTCTGTTCAAGTGATCCAGATCGGCGGCCAGACCCGCCTGACGAAGCTGGCGCAGCAGGGCAAAGGCGGTGGCTCGGGCCTCTTCCCCCAGTGCGACGACATAACAATCCAGTCTCTCCGGCGCAGGGCTCTCCACCCCTTCGGCCTTCATCACCGCCAGAAGCCGTTCCAGTCCCGTGGCAAAACCGATGCCCGGAACATCCTCACCGCCAAGACTGGCCACCAGTCCGTTATAACGGCCTCCTGCGGCGATCGTCCCTACCGCGCCAACCGACTCAGCGATAAATTCGAAAGCGGTTTGGGTATAATAATCCAGTCCGCGAACCATTCGCGGGTTCACATGATATTCAATCCGCAACCGGTCAAGAAAGGTTCGGACGCGGGCAAAGTGATCGGCACAACCGTCACAAAGGTGATCCAGAATGGACGGCGTATCAGCGGTCAGCTGCCGGCATCGTTCATTTTTACAGTCCAGGATGCGCAACGGGTTGCGTTCCAGTCGCGACTGGCAATCCGGGCACAAGGATTCCCTCACCGGGCGGAGGGAAGAAAGCAACGCTTCCCGGTGCCGCGGGCGGCACTCGGAACACCCGAGGCTGTTCAATTCCAGGCGGAACTGGCGGATTCCCAGTGAACGCAGAAAGTCGTCCACCAAGGCAATCACCTCGGCGTCGACGCAAGGTTCCGAGCTTCCCAGCACTTCCGCGCCAAACTGGACAAATTGCCGGAAACGGCCCGATTGCGGGCGTTCATAACGGAACATCGGCCCCAGGTAATACCACTTCGTCGGCTGTGGCTGGGCATATACCTTGTGTTCGACAAAACTGCGGACGACGGCCGCCGTCCCTTCAGGGCGCAGCGTCAGGCTGCGCCCTTTGCGGTCCGTAAACGTGTACATCTCTTTCTCCACGATGTCGGTCGTCTCCCCGACGCCACGCTGAAACAACTCTGTATGCTCAAAGATAGGCGTTCGGACCTCGGAAAAATGATAACGCCTGGCCCACTCCCGCGCCAAATGCTCGAGATGGTGCCAGCGATGGATCTCCTCCGGCAACACGTCATACGTCCCCCGCGGCATGCCAATCGTCACTTTTCTTCGCTCCTTCCCATACTGCATCGCTTCCCCGGCCCTTGGACCAGAGCTTGTCCCGCACATGCCTGGCAAAATTTACGGATCATAATTCTCTAACGTCAGCTCATGATAAGAATGCGGAGGTGATAAAGATGGCATTAGGACAAAAACGAAATGTCCTCGTCGTCCCTCAAGCCGGACAGGCGCTTGAGCAGCTGAAATACGAAATTGCTCAAGAGCTGGGCATCCAGACCCCTCAAGATGGCTACTGGGGAACGATGGCAACCCGCGACACAGGTGCGATTGGTGGAAACATCACCCGCCGCCTGGTCCAGATTGCTGAGCAACAATTGGCAAACCAGCAATTCCCCAGGGCCTAACCCCTCAAACCCTGCTTTTTAAGCAAACCGTCAAGCCAGTACTCACATCATCTCATGACCTTTAGAAAAGGCTTCCTTCGGGAAGCCTTTTTCCACCTTATTATACCGCTCAAGGTTTTGTTTTGAAAGGATGGCTCTCCAAATCATTGTGCCTGCAGAAAGGAAGAAATATGTATGTATAGATGAAACAGGGATACCAGATCCAGGCCGGCGAACCGCGTCAATCATTCTGCGGGTGCTCCAAAAGCAGGGTCACCGGCCCATCATTGACCAGATGAACCTGCATCATCGCGCCAAAGCGCCCTGTTTCAACCGGCACACCAAGTTCAGCGAGATGTTGATTAAACCGCTCGTATATCGCTTTCGCCTGTTCCGGCCGGGCCGCCGCCAGAAACTCCGGCCGCCTTCCTCTTTTCAGCGAGCCGTAAAGGGTGAACTGGGAAACCGACAGCACGGCACCCCCCACATCCAGGAGCGAGCGGCTCATTTTCTGCTGCTCATCGGCGAAAATTCGCAAGTGAGCCACTTTCTCCGCCAGATAACGCGCCTCCTCCGCCGTATCCTGGTGCGTAATGCCGACAAACAGGAGCAACCCCCGCCCAATCGAACCGACGGTCTGTCCGTCTACCTCCACCCGCGCACTCTGAACCCGCTGCACCAATACGCGCATGTTTTCAGCTCCTGACGCTCCTTGTTTACTGCGTGATGCGACGAACCGAATAAATATCCTTGATGCTCTTCACCTTGTCGACCACCTTATGGAGGTGATCCAGATTGTGGATATTGATCGTCATCAAAATGGTGGTCACCTTGTTTTTGTCCGAACGGCCGGAAATGGCGGAGATGTTGGTCTTGGCCTCCGATACAGTTTGCAGCACTTCATTGAGAAAACCTTTCCGATCATAGCCCGTAATTTCAATATCTACCGGATAGGATGACGAGTCGTCCACCCCTTCCCACTCCACCTCGATAATCCGATCCTGCTCCTTTTTCAGTTGCTGGATATTGGGACAATCATTGCGATGAATGGAGACTCCCCGTCCTTTGGTCACAAACCCGACAATCTCATCACCGGGCACCGGCGTGCAGCAACGGGAAAACCGAACGAGGAGATTATCCACGCCCTTGACCCGCACGCCATGCGTCGGCTTGCTCTCCGACGGCGAATGCTGCTTGACCGCACTCAGGTTCAGATCATCCCGCTGATCCTTGCGGGCCTTCTCTGTCAGCTTGCCCATCACCTGGTTCAGCGATATGCCGCCGTACCCCAGCGCGGCCAGCAAATCCTCGCGGCTTCCCAGGTTATAGGCCTTGGCGACGGCTTCCAGCTTTTCATTGGTCATCCATTCGGCGGGCGCGAAACCTTGCTTTTTCAGTTCCCGCTCCAGCTCTTCCTGGCCCTTGGCGATATTTTCTTCCCGTTTTTCTTTCTTGAACCACTGCCGGATTTTGCTGCGCGCATGCGAGGACTGGGCGATCTTCAGCCAGTCGCGGCTCGGCCCGTAGCTGTGTTTGGAGGTGAGAATTTCGACAATGTCACCCGTTTTTAACCGGTGATCCAGCGGGACAATTTTGCCGTTGACCTTGGCGCCGATGCACCGGTTCCCCACTTCCGTGTGAATCCGATACGCAAAATCCAGCGGCACCGAACCGCTGGGCAGTTCGACCACATCCCCCTTGGGGGTAAAGACGAACACCACGTCGGAAAAAAGTTCCGTCTTCAGCGATTCCATAAACTCCTTGGCATCGCGGTAATCCTGTTGCCATTCCAGAATTTCGCGAAACCAGGAAAGATTCCGGGATGCTTCATCATCCGTAACCGCTTTCCCTTCCTTGTATGCCCAGTGGGCTGCCACCCCGTATTCCGCCGTCCGGTGCATCTCCCACGTCCGGATTTGCACCTCCAGGGGCTCTCCTTTAGGCCCTACCACCGTCGTGTGCAGGGACTGGTACATATTGGGTTTCGGCATGGCGATGTAATCCTTGAAGCGTCCCGGCATCGGTTTCCACAACGTATGGATAATCCCCAGCACGGCATAGCAGTCCCGAATGCTGTTGACAATCACGCGAACGGCAAGCAGATCGTAAATCTCGTTGAACTGCTTCTTCTGCTGCACCATCTTGCGATAAATGCTGTAGATGTGCTTGGGACGCCCGGAAATGTCGGCCTCAATCATCATCTCGGCCAGTTTTTCCCGGAGCGTCCGGATCACTTCTTCAATGTACTGCTCCCGTTCCGAGCGTTTTTTCTGCATCAGGTTGACGATGCGGTAGTACTGCTGGGGGTTGAGATAACGCAACGAAATGTCTTCCAGCTCCCACTTGATCGTCGAAATCCCGAGCCGGTGTGCAAGCGGCGCGAAAATCTCCAGCGTCTCGTTGGCGATCTCGCGCTGCTTTTCTTCGCTCAGGTACTTGAGCGTCCGCATGTTGTGAAGCCGGTCGGCCAGTTTGATCAGAATGACCCGGATGTCCTTGGCCATCGCGATAAACATTTTCCGGTGGTTTTCTGCCTGCTGTTCTTCCTTCGTCTTGTATTTCAAGCGGCCCAGCTTGGTCACGCCGTCCACCAGGTGAGAGACATCTGGGCCAAACCGTTCCTCAATCTGCTTGAGGGAAATCTCGGTATCTTCCACCACATCATGCAGCAAGGCGGCCACAATGGTCGAAACGTCCATCTGCAAATCGGCCAGAATGCCGGCCACCGCCAGCGGATGGAAAATGTAAGGCTCCCCCGACTTCCGCGTTTGGCCTTTGTGCGCTTCTTCGGCCATACGGTAAGCCTCACGTACCTGTGCCCGTTCCTCTTCGGACAAATAATCCAATTTTTTACAAAGTTCCTCGATGCCCATTTTCTCTCTCACCCATATAGGTTTTACGTTTAATTATCCCTTTTTTCGAGGAACTTGTAAAGACAGCGCGATCACTCAGGTAAAATCTTACCGAAAGGATTGTGGATCGCTCACGTCAAAATCTTACTGAGGGGATGTGACGTGAGAATGTCTCTACAAAGCCGTCGCGAGTACTTACGCAAAATGCAGGAAC